>CAKAQP010000142.1 GCA_916720285.1 uncultured Lachnoanaerobaculum sp.
TTGATAATGATTTACCTGTTACAGATCATACACCGGGATACGGAAGTGCGGCAAAATACATAGCTACATGTATTTCGGAGGTTGTAAGAGACTCAAATGTATATGATTTAAAGAGTGTGACATTTGTTGAGATAATGGGAAGAAATGCAGGTTGGCTTACAGCCGCGGCAGCTTTGGCAAAGAACAGTTTCAATGACGGAGCGGATTTTATTCTCTTACCTGAAATAGATTTAAATTTAAAAGAATTTACAAATATACTTGGAAACAGACTCAATGAAAAGAATAATATTGTTGTGGCGGTATCCGAGGGTATAAAAGATCAAAACGGAAATTATATAAGCGAGGATGAGGGGAATGTGGATGCATTCGGACATAAGATGCTTTCAGGAACTGCAGCTTACCTTGCTAAAAAAATAAAAAGTGAACTTGGCGTAAAAACAAGAGCCGTGGAAATAAATACATTGCAAAGAGCGGCGGCTCACCTTCAAAGTAAAACTGATATAGACGAGGCTTTCAATATCGGATTTTTAGGCGTAAAGGCCGGAATTGAGGGTGAAACCGGAGTTATGATGTATTTTGATAGGGTAAATGACGCACCATATTTGTCTATTGTAAGAAAATGTGATATAAACTTAGTTGCAAACATAGAAAAAGAAATCCCGAGAGGTTGGATAAGCGAGGACGGATTCGGAGTAAATGAAAAATTCATTGAGTATGCGAAACCGCTTATTACGGGTGAGCTTTCAAATATTGTTTGCGAAGGAATACAAAGTCATATAATTAGTCTTAAGTAGTGGTTTCCGAGGAGGAAAGAAGATGGGCGTTAGAAGGATTTATGTAGAAAAAAAGCCGGATTTTGCTATCAGAGCAAAGGAACTTTTGGGTGAGCTTAGGAGCTATTTGGGCTTGAAAAACCTTGATAATGTAAGGGTTTTGGTCAGGTACGATATTGAAAATATATCGGATGAAGACTATAAAAAAAGTCTGAGTACCATATTTTGTGAGCCGCCGCTTGATATCTGTTATGAGAGTAAGTTTTCACATCTTGAAAGTGACTTTTACTTTACCGTAGAGTATTTGCCGGGACAGTTTGATCAAAGGGCTGATTCCGCCATACAATGTGTGAAGCTGCTTGGAAGTGAAGATGATATAAATATCTGTTCCGCAACAACTTATATTTTCTCAGGGCAGTTTAGTGAAACCGACAAGGAGAGTATAAGAAATTACTGCATAAATCCTGTAGACTCAAGGATTGCCGATGAGTCTATACCCGAAACTTTAAAAACAGACTTTGAAATGCCTAATGATGTGGAGTCTATAGAAGGCTTTATAACTATGGATGAAAAGGCCTTGAAAGATTGCTATGAGAGTCTTTCTTTGGCTATGACATTTGATGACTTTAAATTTATACAAGATTATTTAAAAAATGATGAAAACAGAAATCCCTCTGTCACTGAGATAAGAGTACTGGATACATATTGGTCCGACCACTGTAGACACACCACTTTTTCAACTCAGCTAAAAGACGTAAGCTTTGAAGAGGGATTTTTTGGCGTTCCTGTAAAAGAATCATATGAAAGATATTTAAATGACAGAAAGGTTCTTTATAAGGACAAAAAAGACAAGAAAATCTGCTTGATGGATATTGCACTTTTGGCTATGAAGAAGCTTAAGGCCGACAATATTCTTACCGATGTAGAGGAAAGTGATGAGATAAACGCCTGCTCAATCGTAGTGCCGATAGTTGTTGACGGCAGAATAGAGGAGTGGCTTATCAATTTTAAGAATGAAACGCATAACCACCCTACGGAGATAGAGCCGTTCGGTGGTGCAGCAACCTGCCTTGGAGGTGCTATAAGAGATCCGCTCTCAGGAAGAACTTATGTTTATCAGGCCATGAGAATTACAGGTGCTGCAGACCCTACACTGCCTATTGAAAAGACAATGCAGGGTAAACTTCCGCAAAGAAAGATAGTAACAGGAGCCGCACACGGATATTCATCATATGGCAATCAGATAGGTTTGGCCACAGGATATGTAAAAGAAGTTTACCATCCAAACTATGTTGCAAAGAGAATGGAAATCGGAGCGGTAATGGGAGCCGCAAAGAGAGCAAATGTTATCAGGAAAACTTCAGATCCGGGTGATATCATAGTACTTCTTGGCGGTAGAACGGGAAGAGACGGCATAGGAGGTGCTACAGGTTCAAGCAAAGTTCATAAGACCGATTCTATAATGACTGCAGGTGCAGAGGTACAAAAAGGTAATGCACCTACCGAGAGAAAGATACAAAGACTCTTTAAAAGACCTGAGGTGACAATACTTATAAAGAAATGTAACGACTTCGGTGCAGGCGGAGTGTCTGTAGCAATAGGAGAACTTGCAGACGGACTTATTATTGATCTTGATAAAGTGCCTAAAAAATATGCGGGACTCGACGGTACGGAGCTTGCAATCTCTGAATCACAGGAGAGAATGGCTGTGGTGCTCTCACCTGAATCGGTAGAGGAATTTTGCAAATATGCAGAGGAAGAAAATCTTGAAACAAGTATTGTAGCAAAAGTTTTGGAAGAAAAAAGGCTGCAAATGACATGGAGAGGTAAAACTATAGTCGATTTATCAAGGGCATTTCTTGATACAAACGGTGCTACCTCCACAACAGATGTTTATGTAAAAGCTCCAAATGAAGAAAAAAATCCTTTTGAATACAATAATACAGAAAAAAACACAGAAAAAAGATGGCTGGAAACAGTGTCTGATTTGAATGTAGCTTCACAAAAGGGACTTGTTGAGATGTTTGACTCAAGTATAGGAGCAAAGAGTGTACTCATGCCATATGGAGGAAAATATCAGCTTTCAGAGACTCAGAGTATGGTAGCCAAGCTGCCGCTATTGAATGAAGAAAGTGATGCGGTTACCATCATGAGCTATGGATTTGACCCGTATCTGTCAAGCTGGAGCCCATATCATGGTGCGATGTATGCTATAGTCAGCTCTTTAAGTAAAATTGTAGCGGCAGGCGGAGATTATAAAAAAGTACATTTTACTTTCCAGGAATACTTTAGAAGAATGACTGACAGCTCTACTTGGGGAGAACCGCTCTCGGCACTTCTTGGAGCTTATGAAGCACAGATGAAGCTTGGACTTGCGTCCATAGGCGGTAAGGACTCGATGTCGGGTTCATTTAATGATATAAATGTACCTCCTACCTTGGTTTCTTTTGCAGTGGCGGTAGGTGATAATAAAAATATTATATCAACGGAGCTGAAAAAATCCGGAAATAAGCTCTACTTCGTAAAATTAAAGAGAGATAAATACGATCTTCCCGATTTTGAATATTTAAAGAGAATATACAGTGATATTCAAGCAGAGATAACAAATAAAAAAATAGTAAGTGCATTTGTTTTGGAGAGAAACGGAATAGCTGAGGCTGTTTCAAAGATGTGCTTCGGAAATATGTTGGGTGTAAGCATTAAGGCGGATGAAGAGATTTTGTTTAGTCCGGAGTTTGGAGGCTTTTTGCTGGAATCCGAGTCGGAACTTGATTTTGAAGGAGCAAGCTGTCTTGGAGAGGTAATTGAAGAGCCGAAGATTATAGTAAATTCAGAAGAGATTTCACTTGATAAGATATTAAAAAACTGGAAAAAACCTCTTGAGAGTGTATTCCCTTCAGTAGAAGAGCCTGAGAATAAAGAGGAGCTTGAAGATAAATTATACCAAGCTGAGAGCATTTATATTGCAAAAGAAAAAAATGCCCTACCAAGAGTATTCATTCCGGTTATGCCGGGAACCAACTGCGAGTATGATTCTATAAGAGCGTTTAGAAGAGCCGGTGCAAGTGCTGAGGCATTTGTATTTAGAAACAGTTCACCTTTAGCTATAAAGGAATCTGTTGAGCATTATAAAAATGAAATAAGAAATTCACAGATAATAATGTTCCCGGGAGGATTTTCTGCAGGTGATGAGCCTGACGGTTCCGCAAAGTTTTTTGCTACAGTGTTCAGAAATGAAGTTTTGAAAAAAGAAATTGAAGATTTGCTTTTGCGAGACGGTCTGATACTTGGAATTTGTAACGGTTTTCAGACACTTATAAAGCTTGGACTTTTGCCTGACGGAAAAATAAAAGCGCAGGAAGAGTTTTCAGCAACTTTGGCTACAAATACTATAGGCAGACATATTTCCAAAATGGCATATCTTAAGGTGGTAAGTAATAAATCACCATGGCTTATGAATGCAAATCTTGGAGATGTGTATGCAAATCCGGTTTCACATGGAGAAGGAAGATTTGTGGCTCCGAAAGAAAGAATTGATGAGTTGTTTAAAAACGGACAGGTAGCTACAAGATATGTGGATTTAAACGGAAATCCTACCATGTGCGGTGAGTACAATCCGAACGGCTCTTATGCAGCCATAGAGGGAATTACAAGTCCGGACGGAAGGATTTTCGGTAAGATGGCACACTCCGAAAGAAGAGAAAACGGTGTTGCTATAAATGTTTTTGAAAAACAGGACTTGCAAATCTTTGAATCTGGTGTAAAATATTTCAGATAAATCAGATAAAAAGGTTTGGAGAAGATAATGATAAAAGTAGTAAAATTTGGAGGCAGCTCACTGGCCAGTGCACATCAATTTAAAAAAGTGGGAGATATCATAAAGGCTGATAAATCAAGAAGATTTGTTGTTCCGTCCGCACCTGGAAAAAGAAATTCCAAGGATGAGAAGGTAACAGACCTTTTATATGAGACATATGATGCGGCTGTAGAAGGCGGTTCATATAAGAAAAAATTTGAAAAAATCAAAGCAAGATATGAAGAGATTATAGACGGACTTTCACTTGACTTAAATCTTGATCATGAGTTTGCAAAAATAGAAGAACAGTTTTTAAATAAAGCCGGAAGAGAGTACGCCGCTTCAAGAGGTGAATATTTAAACGGTATTATAATGGCAAAATATCTTGGAGTTGAGTTTATAGATCCTGCAGAGATGATTTTCTTCTTTGAAGACGGTACATTTGATGCCGAGGCTACAAACAAGGAAGTTTCCGAGAGACTTGAGAAAGTTCAAAGAGCGGTAATTCCGGGATTTTACGGCAGTGACCACTCAGGAAAAATCAGAACATTCTCAAGAGGCGGTTCGGATATAACAGGTTCTATAATTGCAAGAGGTATAAAGGCAGATATGTATGAGAACTGGACAGATGTATCAGGCTTTTTGGTGGCTGACCCGAGAATTATTCCAAATCCTGAGACTATAGAGTCGATAACATATAAGGAACTTAGAGAGCTTGCATATATGGGTGCTTCAGTACTTCATGAGGATGCAATCTTCCCTGTAAGAAAAGAGGGTATTCCTATTAATATCAGAAATACCAACAAGCCTGAAGATAAGGGTACAATGATAGTAGAGAGTACTTGCAAGAGTTCAAAGTTTACTATCACAGGTATTGCAGGTAAGAAGGGATTCTGCGCCATAAATGTCGATAAGGCAATGATGAACTCGGAAGTAGGTTTCTGCGCAAGAGTATTGGATGTTTTTGCACAGAACAATATATCTATAGAGCATATGCCTTCAGGTATTGACACTATGACCGTACTTGTACATCAGTCTGAGTTTGAAGAGCATGAGCAGCAGATAGTTTCAGGTATACATAGAGCTGTTGGTCCTGATACTGTAGAAATGGAATCAGGACTTGCACTTATAGCTATAGTTGGTAGAGGTATGAAGGCAAACAGAGGTACTGCAGGAAGAATATTTGCGGCACTTGCACATGCCAGAGTCAATGTAAAGATGATAGATCAGGGTTCATCGGAGCTTAATATCATCGTAGGTGTCAAGGAGAACGACTTTGAAACAACTATAAAGGCTATATATGATATGTTTGTAAAATCGGTA
>CAKAQP010000143.1 GCA_916720285.1 uncultured Lachnoanaerobaculum sp.
GTGGCGATAGGCCATAATTTATATAAATATCAGAAAAAAAAGATGAGAAACAGAAGTGCCGCATAGATTCAAAAAAAGAACTTCTATGGGGTAGGGGAACTGCGCTTTTTTGCGTATGATTACAGTCATTTATACACATTAAATACAAAAAGGGAGATGCGAAAAAACTCAATCGAGTTTTTTCACATCCCCTATATTTATACAATAAAATATTCAATAATAAGTACAAGGCTACAGCACAGCAGTGCAACCTTAAAAAGATTTGCGCCAAACAGGGCGGCAATTATCCGGATTATATTATAATCGATTTGACAAAATAAAAGCTTGCATTGTCTTTATTATAAAAAAATGTTATGATTAAGTATCTTAGATATGTTATGGACCTCAATAGCATATTTGGGAGATATTAAAAATATCTATAAGCATAAAGTCTTTTGACGATAAAATGATTGGAGGGTTATATGAACAAAGGTCAAATCAATACAAATCTTGGTCAAATAAGTATAAATCCGGATGTTATAGCATTCTATGTAGGAATACAGGCAGTTGAATGCTTCGGTATAGTTGGTATGGCGGCAGTTTCTGTAACAGACGGTATATCAAGGCTTTTGAAGAGAGAGAATCTCACAAAGGGAATCAGTTTAAAAATAGAGGATAATAAGTTGATTTTGGATTTCCATATCATAGTTGCATATGGACTTAGCATAAGTGCTATAACTCAAAATCTAATAGAGACTATCCGGTATAAGGCAGAGAAGTTTACAGGAATGGAAGTAAAGAAAATAAATATATTCGTAGAAGGTGTACGAATAATAGACTAAGGAGGATTTTTTGTGAGTCTAGAGCAGATTGATGCACAATCACTAAAGAGTGCTTTTATAACAGGAGCAAAAAGCTTAGAAGCAAAAAAAGAATGGATAAATGAACTGAATGTGTTCCCGGTTCCTGACGGAGATACCGGTACAAATATGACAATGACAATAATGTCGGCGGCAAAGACATTGGCGGCTGAAGAAGGTGATGACATTGCATCTATGTGTAAGGCAATAGCGCAGGGATCATTGCGTGGTGCCAGAGGAAACTCAGGTGTTATACTTTCACAGCTTTTTAGAGGTGCAGCCAAGATATTAAAGGAATCACCTGTTGTAGATGTGTTTGAAATTGCACTTGCATTTGATAAGGCAAGTGAGACTGCATATAAGGCTGTAATGAAGCCGAAAGAGGGTACAATACTTACAGTTGCAAAAGCAATGGGAGAAAGGGCCCTTGAAATACATGATGAATATGATGATATTATCGCATTTTTGGAAGCTGTATTGGCATATGGTGATGAGACTTTAAAGAAGACACCTGAGATGCTGCCTGTACTGAAGAAAGCCGGAGTGGTAGACTCGGGTGGTCAGGGACTTATGGTTATACTTCACGGAATACTTGAAGGCCTTAAGGGAAATGTTATAGAGCTTGGCGATGTGGTGCTTTCAACAAAGTCTGAGGGCAGTGCAAACGGTGCCGCAAGAGAAGATATCGATACTTCAGATATCAAGTTCGGATACTGTACAGAGTTTATTGTAAATTTAAATAAGGAATTTACAGATAAGGACGAAGAGGAGTTTAAAGAATTCCTTACTTCAATAGGTGATTCACTTGTATGTGTGGCTGATGATGAAGTAGTTAAGATTCATGTGCATACAAATGATCCGGGACTTGCTATTCAAAGAGGATTGACTTTTGGAGAGCTTACAAATCTGAAAATCGACAATATGCGTGAAGAGCATAGAGAGAGAGTTATCAAGGGTGTTGATCAAATTCTTGAATCTCAAAAGCAGAAAAAGAAAATGGGAGTTATAAGCGTAAGTGCAGGAAGCGGCCTTACATCAATTTTTAAAGAAATAGGAGTTGATGTGGTTGTTGAAGGCGGTCAGACAATGAATCCAAGTACTGAGGATATCTTGAATGCCGTAGAGCATTTGAACGCTGAGACTATATACATATTACCGAATAATAAAAATATTATTTTGGCGGCTGAGCAGGCGGCTAAAATAGTGGAAGATAAGAAAGTTGTAGTAATACCTACAAAGACTATTCCTCAGGGAATAACGGCGATGATAAGTCTTTCTGAGGAAAGAAGTGCCGAGGAAAACCTTGAAAATGCTACTGAAGAGATTTCAAATGTGAAGTCGGCTCAGATAACCTATGCGGTAAGAAATACAACTATAGACGATGTTGAAATACATGAAAATGATGTAATGGCATTGGGAGACACCGGCATAATAGGAGTAGATAAGAGTATTGATTCAGCTGTAGACAAGGCACTCGCGAATATGATTGATGATTCAAGTGAACTGGTATGCCTTTACTATGGCGAAGAAGTAAGTGAAGAGGATGCTACCAAGTTATGTGATGAATTGGTTGGCAAATATGAGAATGTAGAGTTTGAATTACATTTTGGAGGACAGCCTGTTTACTACTACTTCATATCTGTAGAATAAGATTTTTAATAACTAGGTCTGTCAAATATATGATTTGGCGACCTAGTTAAAACTTTGTAGGGAGGTCGGTTTGATAGATATATCTGTAAAAAATATAAAGGGTGTAGGAGCAAAAACAGCAGAATATTTGGAAAAGCTTGATATAAAGACTGTCAAAGATCTTTTGAAACATTATCCGATAAGATATTTGGAATACAAAGCTCCTACAAAAATTTCCGAAGTAAACAAGGATGAAGAGGTAGTTATAAAGGCTATCATCACTAAAAGTATATCGCTTACCGGTCCGAACAGAAAAGTGGCTGTAACGAAAGTTACAGACTTTATTGATGTATTAGATGTAATATGGTATAACTCACCATACTTAAGAGCAACTCTAAAGCAAGGTGAGAGCTATATTTTTGTAGGTAAATTCTCAAGAAGAAATAAGAATACACTTGAGCATCCTACAATCTATACCATAGATGAATATAAAAAGAAGATAGGCAGTTTTAAGCCGATATACGCGCTTACGGCAGGTATAAATAATAATGCGATGGAAAAGCTGATAAAATCAGCTTTTGAATATATAGATGATAAGGATTTTGAAGAATATTTACCTGAAAACATACTTAAAGAGTTTTCTTTGGAAGACAGAAATAAAGCTGTTAGAAATATTCATGATCCTATAAGTAAGTCAAGTCTTTTTGAATCTAAAAAACGGCTGGCATTTGATGATTTCTTTAGATTTTTATATGGTATGAAACTTTTGAAAAACAAAAGGTTAAGAGTCAAGTCGAAAAATATAGTATCAAAAGAAATCAAGTATTTGGAAGAAATAAAGTCCACGCTGCCATTTAAGCTAACTGATTCACAAAATAATGTGATAGATGAAATCTTAAACGATATGTCAAGCGGTGTGGTTACAAATAGATTGATACAGGGAGATGTAGGCTCGGGAAAGACGGTAGTAGCTTTGATATGCCTATATATGGCTGTAAAATCGGGATTTCAAGGTGTTGTTATGGTGCCTACCGAAGTTTTGGCAAAACAGCATTTTAAATCCATGTCGGATATCCTGGGAAAATTAAAGAATCCGCCTAAGATCGGTATTCTGACAGGTTCCATGAATAAAAAGGAACATTTGGCAGTCTATGAAAAGATAGAAGCCGGTGAGATAGATATTGTAGTCGGTACACATGCTCTGCTTGTGGAAGATGTAAAATTTAAAAATCTTGGACTGGTAGTGACCGATGAGCAGCATCGCTTCGGGGTAAGGCAGAGAACAACTCTTTCAGATAAGGGAGAGGATGTTCATGTACTTGTAATGTCGGCTACACCGATACCGAGAACTCTTGCAATAATACTTTACGGAGATCTGGATATTTCAACTATAGAAACAAAACCTGTGGGCAGATTACCTATAAAGAACGCTGTAATTACAGAAAATGACAGGGAAAAAGCTTACAGGCATATATCACTTGAAATAGGTAAAGGACATCAGGCATATATAATATGTCCTATGGTTGAAGAGAGTGAGAACATCGAGGCGGAGAATGTAATAGAGTACAGTAAGAAAATAGCAGATAAATTTTCACAAAATTGTAAGATAGAAGTATTACATGGGAGACTGCAACAGAAAGAAAAAGATGATATAATGTCTCGGTATGTAAATAAAGAGATAGATATTTTAGTTTCTACAACTGTAATCGAAGTTGGTGTGGATGTGCCTAATGCAACAGTTATTATGATTGAAAATGCTGAAAGGTTCGGACTTGCGACACTACATCAGCTTCGAGGCAGAGTCGGAAGAAGCGAA
Source organism: uncultured Lachnoanaerobaculum sp. (assembly GCA_916720285.1). Lineage (GTDB taxonomy): Bacteria > Bacillota > Clostridia > Lachnospirales > Lachnospiraceae > Lachnoanaerobaculum. The sequence continues at coordinate 4,285 of CAKAQP010000143.1, forward strand.
TTGCAATCATATGCCATATTTGTCAGAACTTCAAATTCAAATATTGCAAAAAAGAGACTGGAAATAATAGGAAATTCTAATGACGGATTTTATATTGCATCAAGGGATCTTGTTTTAAGAGGCCCGGGAGAGCTTTTCGGTCTTGCACAAAGCGGAGAACTTGATTTTGGAATTGCGGATATATACAATGATAATGATATCTTTGAAATGGCAAAAAATGCTGTAGATATGGTGCAAAGTGAGAATATAGGGGAAGAAGAAAGTAAAAAGCTTGAAGAAAGAATAAATAACTACATGGATTTACATTATAAAAAGTTAGCACTTTAGTAGGAGTAGTATGGCTGAGAATAAAAAAGAACCAAGAAAAAGAGGTAAAAAAGAGAAGAAGGGAAATAAGTTTGCACTTGGTGCGGCGGTGCTTGGAATTGTATTTGTAGCAGGCTGTTATACTGTAAAAGCAAACACTTACAGAACAAAATTTTTCCCACATACAATAATAAACGGTATAGATGCTTCAGAGAAAACCGTTGATGAAGTCAGACAGGTTATGTCCAAGCAGATAGATAATTTTGAGAGCAAAATAAGATCAAGAGATAATAATGATGAGATAATAAAGGGAAGTGATGTGGGTCTTGCCTTTGTTGAGGACTCTTCACTTGAGGATTTATTACATCAGCAAAACAGTATGGCATGGATTGCAAATATGAGCGGTGAAAAGGATTTGAAAATAAAATCCTCATTTACGGTGGATGACAACAAGTTTGAGGATACCGTTTCAAAGCTTAGAGCGTTTGACGAGTCCAAATTTATTGCGCCTGTAGATGCAAAAATTTCCGATTTTGTTCAGGGTTCGGGATACTCCATCATACCTGAAGTTGAGGGAAATACACTTGATGTAAAGAAGGCAAAAGAGTATATAAAGAGTCAGCTCATTGTTTTAAACAATGATATAAATCTTGATTATGAAGAAAATGACTTGTATGAAAAGCCGGCAAAAAGATCGGACGACCCTACACTTAATCTCGCACTTACAAATCTGAACAAGTATATATCTGCCAGAATCTCATATGATAAGCTCAATGTTTTGAACGGTGATACTATACATAAATGGTTAACTGTAAACAGTGACGGATCTGTAAATATATCTGATGAGGGTGTTGCGTCATTTGTAAAGACAATTTCAAATGCTTATAACACTATAGGTAAGCCGAAAACATTGAAGACATCTTACGGTCCTACTGTAACAATATCAGGAGGGTCATACGGATGGAAAGTAGATGCCGAAAAGGAAAAAGCAACTATAAAATCTCTTATTGAGGCAGGTGAGACCACAAAGAGAGAGCCGGAATTCTCAAGAAAAGCGGCTTCACATGGTGAAAATGATTATGGTAATTCATATGTTGAAGTAAACCTTACAACTCAGCATATGTTTGTAATAAAGAACGGTTCAAAGGTACTTGAGAGTGATTTTGTATCGGGTAATGTTGCAAAGAACTGGACTACACCTCCCGGTGCATTCCCTCTTACTTATAAGACCAGAAATGCAACTTTAAAGGGTGAAGGATATTCAACTCCGGTTGATTACTGGATGCCTTTTAACGGAGGTAT
>CAKAQP010000144.1 GCA_916720285.1 uncultured Lachnoanaerobaculum sp.
CTTATATGGATCTTTTTAATATGTCTGCCTAATATTTCTATATAATCACTTGGATTACCTATGTACATAATATTCCCAACATCAAAATAGGCACCCACATATTCAGAGTTCATATCATCCAAAAACTTTTTTATCTCTAGTGGAGATAGCAAAAACTTATTCCATACATTCTCTATACCTATAGATACTTTATACTCTCTGGCTACTTTTTCCAATTTAAAAAATAATTCATACGCTCTATCATATGCTACGTCATATGATACCTTTTCAGGATTTTTCGCAAAACTACAATGCGTATATCCGGGAATTACTAAAATAGTATTAGCACCAAGTATACTTGCAAACTCTAATTGTCTTTCTATAATATCTTCGGCTTTTTTTCTAATGCTTAAATCATTTGAAACAGGATTATTATCCCACAAAGACCAAACACCAACGCTCGGTATTTCCAGACCATTTGCATTTGCCATTTTTTTGATTTCCGACACTTCACCTTCTCTCATACTTGGATTTAGATACCCTTCCTCGCTAAGTACCGGTTCAACTCCATCATATTTCATACGACTTATATCAGAAAAGACATTCTTTAAATCTATGTTCTCAGAAAAAGAGAACAGGCTATATCCTAATTTCATATACTATCTCCAAGTGTGATTATTCTACCTGTCTCTAAAGACTCCTTTATAGCCTCCATAACTTGCATTGTATTTTTAATACTCTTTAAGCTTACTATTTCCGAATCTCTATCTTTATTAATACATTCTACAAAATGCTTTAACTCTGATTTGTATGCATCAACACCATATGTAACGATTTCTTCTATACCGTTCTTACTATAAATACTAGAACGCCTTATTGCACTTTCTCTATTTTCAAGGTTTTTACCGGCTTTCATTTCATATTCGTAACTGGCATCATCTCCAACCATACATAACTTCATAGTAAATGGATAATTTTCACTCATGCTTATTACTCCATGAATACTTGCAATTAAATTTTCAGAAAAAGTCATACTTGTATTGACAAAATTCCAAGCATCATTTTCGTCCTTAATACCATTTGCATATACAGTGATAGGTTTTCCAAACAAATACACCAAAAAATCTATATCATGTAAATGCAAATCAAATAATCCACCACCACTCTTATCGGCCCTTTTATACCATAAACTCCAACTTGGTGGCTCAGATAGTCTATCAGCTTCTATATACCTTAATTTACCTAGTCGTCCTGTTTCATATATACTCTTTGCATTTATATACTCTTCCCAAAATCTTAGCACTTGGCCCAAATACAGTTTTGTATTATTTTTTTCAATTACCTGAAATATATTCTCTAATGAACTCATACTCAGAGTTATTGGCTTTTCACATATTATGTAATTTACGTATTCACTTGCTTTTATAATATACTCTTCATGTAAAAATGTCGGAAGGCATATATCCACAAAATCTACAGTTTTTGAATTAAAAGTATCTAATAAATCCTCACTGTAAGCACAATTATATTCCTTGGCAAACTTTTCCCCTTTTTCCTTATCCTTATCTACAATACCAACAAGCTCAACTTCATCCATACTATTATATATGGATGCATGAGTTTGTCCCATAAACCCTGCACCGATAATTAATACCCTTAACATTTTCTTCCCTTCATACTCGCTACGTTACTAAAAACTACTGCTGCTGCAATAATGATACCTGTTATAATTGTTTGTATATAAGTTTCTACATGCAAAATATTCATAGCATTACTTATAACGCCCATCAAAATACATCCTAGAAAAGCACCTGCTATGCTTCCCTTTCCACCTTCAAATGTAACTCCACCTATAATCGCTGCAGTCAACGCGCTTGTTTCGTAACCCAAACCTGCATTTGCTGTTACAGAATCTATTCGGGCTGAAAAAACTATAGCTGCCACAGAGCAGAATATTCCTGATAATGAATATATCAGTATCTTGTACTTGTCTATTTCTATTCCACATAAATAAGCATTTTTCTCATTTCCACCAATAGCCATCAGCCGCTTTCCAACAATAGTTTTATTCATTAGAATATAGGCTAAAATAATCATAAGAATCAGCACTATAAGCATTGCGGGAAAAACTCCAAAAAATTTTGTTTTGCTTAAAACATCAAACACGCCTGAGAAACTCATTATTCTTCCCTTAGATATTGTAAGGGATAGACCATAAAATATTTGACTGGTTCCTAAAGTTATTATGAGTGGAATACATTTTGATTTTGCTATTATAAAACCATTTAATAGTCCACAAACCAAGCCTATAATGATGCCACCAAATATCACTATAAAAATATTTTGTCCCTTTGCCAGCAATGCGGCCATTACAACTGAAGAAAGTGCCATTATATTTCCAAGAGAGAGATCTATTCCACCACTTATAAGCAACATGCTCATAGCCATAGTAAGTACACCTATTACGGATATTTGACCCAAAATAGTAACTATGTTTTTTATAGTTATAAATTTAGGATTTATAACTGTAACACAAGCTATTATTACAAATATCACAAATAGCAAAAGTATCCTTTGATCTTTAAGTATAATCTTATTCTCTTTCATAATTAATTTACTCCTAAAGCTTTTTCTATGATATTTTCTTCATTTATCTCATCACCTATCAGCTCTGTTTCTATTTTATGGTCCCTGATAACTAATACTCTATCACTCATAGAAATAAGCTCTGGCATATCTGAACTTATCATTATTATACTCTTTCCCTCTTTACAAAGTTTTGACATCTGGCAGTAAAACTCCGACTTGGCACCAATATCTATACCTCTAGTTGGTTCATCAAAAATATAAATATTTTGGTCCATCAATAACCATTTAGCTAATACCACCTTTTGCTGGTTTCCACCTGATAAATATATAGCTTCTGTATTTACACTTGGAACTTTTATATGCAAGTCATTTATCAAAGGATAAATAGCCTCTTTTTGTTTCTTTACATTATTAAATAGCCCTTTAAATATTTTACCTATAGCTACCAAACTGATATTATCCAAAACACTTGCCCTCAAACCAAGTCCAAGTGCCTGCCTGTCTTCTGTTATATGTGCAAATCCCTCTTTTATACTATCCTTAGGTGATTTTATTTTCACCAAACTACCATTAATATAGACTTCACCACTATAAAAACTGTCTGCTCCGGTTATTGCTCTAACTATCTCCGTCCTACCGGAACCAACCATTCCGGAGAATCCAAGTATTTCACCTCTTTTTAAAGAGAAACTTATAGGTTCAGAATCTTCATATAGCTTTAAATCTTTTACTTCAAGTACTGCATCACCTATCTGATTTTTCTCTCTGATATAAAAACTTTCTATAGATCTTCCTACCATATCTTTAGTAATTACTCTTAAGTCTATATTTTTACCGGAATTTTCATAAGTGCTAATTGATTTACCATCTCTTATAACACTTATCCTATCCGCTATTTCTCTAACTTCCTCAAGAAAATGTGAAATATATATTATACCAACACCTTTATCAGCTATTCTCTTAACCAAGTCTAATACTTTTTTTGCATCTTTAACATTAAACATAGATGTAGGTTCATCCAGAATAAGTATTTTAGGGTTAGTTACAAGAGCTTTTAATATTTTTACAAACTGTTTATCTGCTACAGATATATCCGCAACCTTGTCTAAAGGGTTTAGCTTTATCCCCAACTCTTTTATAAACTGAGATGTTTTATTTATAGCCGTTTTAATATCATAGAAAAATACATTTTTCTTTATCTCATTTCCTATAAATATATTTTCAGCTATAGACATGTTCTGTACCAAATCATTCTCTTGATAGATTATACTTATACCTAAACTTTTAGATAAATTAGGATTTAGCTTTGTATAATTTTCTCCCAGAATATTTATATCCCCACTATCAGGAATATATGCTCCTGATAGTATCTTCATAAAAGTTGATTTACCTGCACCGTTCTCTCCAACCAGACAGTGTATCTCTCCTTTTATAAGATCAAAATTAATATCTGATAAAGCATATATTCCTGAAAAACTCTTTTTTAGTTCCTTGATTTCCAATAACTTTTCATCACTCATTATTCTTTCCATTACTTAGTATATACATAATTATATGCGGCATTGTAATCATCCCATGCTATAAAATCATCTAATTTATCCGCACCAACAGGTATTATTGGAAGGGCCTTAAATTTCTCTACTTCCTTATTTAAAACGACACTGTCATAAAGATTCTGGAATGTTGTTATGCCTTGTATACTTACCGGTGCTGTCATATTTGCACTTTCTATACCATCCTGCAACATTTTGTAATCATCCGGTGATCCACCTGTTGATACTATAGGGATATTTTCTAAACCGGCATCTTTTACTGCCTTATAACATCCCTGAGCCATCAGTCCATTATTTGCAAATATATAATCAAATTCTTTACCTGATGATATTAAATCTGTAGTAATATTATATGCCTTTTCTGTCTGCCAATCTCCATGTAATGTGGAAACTACACTTACCTTGTCTCCAAATTCTTTTAACGCTCTATCTACACCTTCCTGATACTTTTCATAAACTCCTGCACCCTGTTGCCCTGCACAGAAGAATACTTTTGCATTAGGTTTTGTCTCTGCAATATACTTTATAGCCGCATATCCTATATCATCATATTTGCATGCAATACTTGCAATGTAGTCACCTGAATCATCATTCATCTCAAAGTTTTCCACAGTTACAGGTATTCCTGCTTCATTAGCCATTTTTACCAATGTACTTCCTTGTTCTGTAGATATAGGGAATATGGAAATACCATCCACACCCTGTTGTATTAATGATTCCATTGCAGCAACCGACTCCTCTAAACTATTTTGAGAATCAAGAATTACCGTTTTCACCTTTACATCTTGTTTTGTAGCCGCATATTCAAAAGCCTTGGCAGAATATTCATTCCATATATCCTTCATATCATAAGCAATATATCCGAAAGTATATTCATCTTTTGTTTCAGCCTTCTCTTTTGTTTCAGTCTTCTCTGTAGCTTGTTGCTTGTCATCTCCTACATTACCACTATCTTTAGCACATGCAGCTAAACCAATACCTAATACCACACAACCAAACAAAACCAATAACTTACTTTTTCTCATATTTCCCTCCTAAAATGAAAAACCTTTTTTCTTTAAATAAGCTGCTGAATCTATAACAGCCTTAGTTACATCCTCTATATCATTTACACCTTTTTCTGTAAACTCTATCTCTATGCTGAAAGGACAATTATTATTTTCTAGTCCTAACTTCTGAAATATTATGTCAAAGTCTATATTCCCTTTTCCTAATGCAGGAAAATTCCACTCATTATTTTTTCCTGCCTTATCCTTAAGGTGCATATATGATACATCCTTTATGCAAAAATCTATATCGAATTCCGGCCTTACATTACTGTAAAAAATAACATTTGCAGTATCATAATTAATACCTACATACTCACTATCCACCTTATCGATGATATCTTTTAAAACTTTAGCATTGGAGTGCTTTCCGTGCGTTTCCAAAACAAGCTTTATTTCTTCTTCCTTCAATATTCCCAGTAAAGACTTAATATTTTTTATTAAATCTGAATCCTCGCACTCTCTGTCTTTTACATGTGCCTCTCCCACAGAAGATACGATATACTTGGCCCCAAAAAATTTAGCTAGATGTATATTCACTATAAAGTCTTTTAGCCTATCCTTATCCATAAGATTAGAATGACCGCTAAACCCTATGCACTCCAAGTCCAAGCTATGCATTAAATCCTTTATACTTTGCAGATAAGCAAAGCTCATATCTTTATATACATGTTCTGTCCATCCC
>CAKAQP010000145.1 GCA_916720285.1 uncultured Lachnoanaerobaculum sp.
AGAAATGACGAAAGAGTAGTAGTCATGGAAAAGACAAATATAAGATATGTAAAACCTGAAGATATAGGTGAGGAGATAGATTTTGCAAGTATAGATGTATCTTTTATATCATTGTCAAAAGTTTTACCGGCAGCTTTCAATCTTTTAAAGGAAAACGGTGAGATAGTTGCACTTATAAAGCCACAGTTTGAGGCCGGAAGAGAAAAGGTCGGTAAAAAAGGTGTGGTCAGAGAAAAATCCACACATATAGAAGTTATAGAAAATTGCTTTGAATATGCAAGAGAAAATAATTTCTCTGTAGAAGAACTTGAATTTTCTCCTGTAAAGGGTCCTGAGGGAAATATTGAGTACCTATATCATCTGGTAAAAAACAAAAAAGAAGAGAGTAATATAGACATAGAGTCAGTAGTAAATACAGCTCATGAGAGTTTATAGGAGAACGTGGAGGAAGAATGAAAAGTTTTTTTCTTGTTGGAAACAGTGAGAAGGACGGAATCAAAAAAGCACTTTTCAATTTGGAAAAAGAGATAAAGTCAAAGGGTGGAGTATGTTATAAATCCTATGGCTATATTGATACAAATGACTTCCCGGCTGTGGACTGCGTTATTACACTTGGTGGTGACGGAACTCTTATAAGAGCTGCAAGGGATATATCACATCTTGGAATACCGATCATAGGTATCAATATGGGGCATATGGGTTATCTTACAAGTATCAATAAAGCAGGTGATATAAAGAATATGGTGGATATACTTATCAATGATGAATATTTTATAGAAAAAAGAATGATGATATCCGCCACCGTCATAAGAGACGGGAAAGAAATACGTACTTTGAATGCATTAAATGAAGCCGTTATCACGAGGCTTGAAAGATTAAAAACTATAAGATGTAATGTTTATATTGACGGGGATTTCTTGAATGAATATTCATCTGATGGTATAATTGTAGCAACGCCTACAGGCTCAACCGCATACAATTTGAGTGCGGGAGGACCCATCATAGAGCCAAGCTCCAAGATGATGCTGATAACGGCAATTTGCCCTCATGCCCTAAGTCAAAGAAGCATAGTGCTTTCATCTTCAAAAGTAATACGCATTTCATTTAATGATAATGTAAAGTCCAACAGGGAAATGGTAGTGGACGGCGATGAGAGTGTGATCTTGGAAAATAAGGACGTGATTGAATTAAGAGAGTCCGAAATATATGCCGGGCTTATAAAATTAAAGAAGGGGAGTTTTCTGGACAACATCAGAAATAAGATGAATAGGATTTGATATGAAAACAAAAAGACATTCAAAGATTGTGGAACTCATTAACTCGTATGATATCGAGACACAGGAGGAACTTGCTCAAAGGCTGGAAGAGGGCGGATTTGCAGTAACTCAGGCTACAGTTTCAAGAGATATCAGAGATTTAAAGCTTTCAAAGGTGGTAATGGCCAACGGAAAGCAAAAGTATTCTCTGATGCCTAAGCAGGACGGAATTTCTGAAAAATATGTAAGAATACTCAGAGAAGCTTTTGTATCAATGGATATGGCACAAAATATTCTTGTTGTAAAGACTGTATCGGGTATGGCTATGGCGGCTGCGGCAGCTCTTGATTCCATGCAGATGAGTGAGATAGTAGGTTGTATTGCAGGTGATGATACAATTATGGCGGCTATAAGAAGTGTAGAGGATACAGTGGTTGTCATGGAAAGAATAAGAAAACTTGTTTATAAGAATGAATAAGAATAACAATGTATCAGGGTAGTATCTAAAAAGGAGAATTATGCTGATAGAATTACATATAAAGAATCTTGCATTAATAAAAAAAGCGGATATTTACTTTAAAGAGGGACTTAGTGTACTTAGCGGTGAGACAGGTGCGGGAAAATCCATTTTGATAGATTCAATAAATCTTGCCTTGGGTGCAAAGACGAGTAAAGATATTATAAGAACAGGTGAAAATGAGGGAATTGTAGAACTTATTTTCACATTGGATGAGAAGAGAAAAGAAAAACTGAAAACACTGGATATTTCTTTTGAAGACAACTTACTCATAATAACCAGAAAAATAAGCTCTACAAGAAGTGTGTGCAGAATCAATGATGAAACCGTAACTCTGGCTAAGCTAAGGGAGATTACAGACACATTGATAGATATTCACGGACAGCATGAACATCAGTCACTTCTAAGTGCAGGTAATAATCTGATACTTTTAGATTCTTTCTGTCCTGAAAAGCTTATGGAGATAAAGAAGAATTTATCAAAAAATTACGGTGAGTTAAAAAAGATAAATCAAAAAATTCAGGAAGGAATAGATGAAAGACTCAGAAAAAGAGAAATCGATATTCTGGATTTTGAAATATCCGAGATAAAAAAAGCTGATATAAAGCCTAATGAAGAAGAAGAACTTGAGCAGGCATTTAAAAAGGGAAAGAGTATCTCAAAGATAAATGATGTGCTTTCAGATTTGCTTGAAGAACTTGAAAACGAAGATATAGGAAGCAATATTAAGTCGGTTTCAGAAATTGCGGCATTGGACGACAGCTTGGACATTGTATTGTCAAATTTAAATACCATTGAAGATTTGATAGCTGAAACAATGCATTATACAAGCAGATACCTTGATAATCTTGAATACGATGAAGAGGAATATGACAGGGTTATAGAGAGACTGGATACAATAAGACATATAAAAACAAAGTATTCAAGTGACTATAATAAAATAAAAGAGCTCTTAAAAGAAAAAGAAAAGAGACTTGAATTTTTAAAAGATTTTGAGGATGAAGTACTTGTACTGAAGGAAAATGCAATAAAACTTGAAGAGAGTATAATAAAAGACTGTACAAAAATCAGTGAAATAAGAAAAGATGTTGCAATTACATTGGCCAAAAGAATAAAAGAAGAACTTGAAGATTTAAACTTCCTCGGAGTGGAATTTGAAATCAAATTCACAAAAAGAGAAAAAATTTCAAGAGACGGATTTGACATGGTTGAATTTTTGATAAGTACAAATCCGGGACAGCCTCTAAAACCTTTACAAACGGTTGCAAGCGGCGGTGAACTTTCCAGAATAATGCTGGCATTAAAGACTGTTTTTGCAAACAATGATGATATACAGACTTTGATATTTGATGAGATAGATACGGGAATAAGCGGAAATACTGCTGTAAAGGTCGGTGAAAAGCTTAGCCATATATCAAGAAGCCATCAGGTACTGTGTATTTCACATTTGCCGCAGATAGCGGTAATGGCGGATCAAAATTTATTTATATCAAAGTCCACAGACGGAAAGTCTACACAAACGAATATTGATTTACTGGATAAGGATGGTAAAATAAAAGAGATAGCCAGATTGATCGGCGGAAATAATTTGACTGAAGTTGTACTTAAAACCGCAAGGGAAATGATACAGGAAGCGGACTCAAGGAAATAAGGAGGGAACACCTATGAAGAAGATATTATTTGTTGCATCGGAAGCGGTACCGTTTATTAAAACAGGCGGTTTGGCGGATGTGGTCGGCTCTTTACCGAAGTATTTGGATAAGAGATATTTTGATGCCAGAGTTATTTTGCCGAAGTATATGTGTATGAAGGAAGAAATAAGAAATTCTCTGGAATATATAGGTGACTTCTATATTGATTATGCCGGCTCAAGTAAGTATGTCGGAGTATTAAAGAAGGAAGTTGAAGGAGTAACATTTTATTTTATAGATAATGAAGAGTACTTCGGAGGTCCAAAGCCTTATGGAGACTGGCTTTATGATATTGAAAAGTTTATTTTCTTCTCACAGGCCGCTCTTTGTGCACTGCCTTTTGTAGACTTCAGACCGGACCTTATTCACTGTCATGACTGGCAGACAGGCTTGGTACCTGTATATTTGAAGGACAGATTTGCAGGCGGAGATTTCTTTAGAGGAATAAAGTCTGTATTCACAATACATAATCTTAAATTCCAAGGTACTTGGGATGTTAAGACAATACAGTATTTTTCAGGTTTAAGTGATTATTATTTCACACCTGATAAGTTGGAGGCATTTAAGGATGCGAACCTCTTAAAGGGCGGACTTGTATATGCTGACGCTATAACAACAGTATCAAAGACATATGCAAATGAAATACAAAATCCTTTCTATGGTGAAGGATTGGACGGACTTTTAAGAGCCAGAAGTAATGATCTTAGAGGAATTGTAAACGGTATTGATTATAATGAGTTTGATCCTGAAACAGACAAGCTTATTTATAAAAATTATAACAGCAAGAACTTTAGAAAAGAAAAAATTAAAAATAAGAGAGCTTTACAAAAAGAGCTTGGACTGCCTGTAGACGACAATAAGTTTATGCTTGCGGTTATTTCAAGACTTACAGATCAAAAGGGATTTGATTTGGTGGAATATATGATGGATCAAATCTGTGAGGAAAATGTACAGCTTGTGGTACTTGGAACCGGAGATGACAGATATGAAAACATGTTCAGACATTATGCATGGAAATATCCTGACAGAGTATCTGCAAATATCTATTACTCCGAGGAAATGTCACATAAGATATATGCAGCTGCGGACGCCTTCCTTATGCCTTCGCTGTTTGAACCTTGCGGTCTCAGCCAGCTGATGTCTTTAAGATACGGAACTCTTCCGATAGTTCGTGAGACAGGCGGACTTTGTGATACCGTAGAGAGCTATAATGAATTTGAGTCAAAGGGTACAGGTTTCTCATTTGCAAACTATAATGCACATGAGATGCTTGACAGAATAAATTTTGCTAAGCATATTTATTATGATAAAAAAAGAGAATGGAATAAGATGATTGACAGAGCAATGGCTGTGGACTTCTCATGGAAGCAGTCTGCACTTGAGTATCAGGCTCTGTATGATTGGTTGATAGGATGAAAGAATATTTAAATAATATAGAGTATATGGAATGTGTAAAAGATATACTTAACAGTGGAATTTTTCAAAAACTGGACGGCTTCGTTCAACATGGATGTACATCTACAATGGAGCACAGTATAGACGTTTCATATACAACATATTTAGTGTGCAAAAAACTTGGTTTAAATTACAAATCTGCTGCAAGAGCGGCACTTTTACATGATTTTTATCTATATGACTGGCATAGACCGACAAAGGAAACGGGAGCATTTTTACATGGTTTCACACATCCTTATAGAGCGGCAAAAAATGCCAAAAAGTATTTTAATATAACAAATAAGGAAGCAAGTATGATTAAAACGCATATGTTTCCTTTAACACCGATTCCTCCTCTTTCAAGGGAGGGATGGGTGCTTACAATGGCTGACAAGTCAACTTCAATAAATGAAATAATTGCAAATATGAAAAATGTTCACAGAGCAGGGGAGGGGACTGTATGAGTGTTTTAGATGAGATTGTTTCAAATCAGGTGCTCATCAGTGCGGCTCTCGGATGGCTGGTCGCTCAGTTTTTAAAGACAATGATTGATATATGGTATAATAAATCATTTTCACCTGACAGACTTTGGGGAAGTGGCGGAATGCCAAGTTCACATTCGGCTACGGTATGTGCTCTGGCAACCTCAAGTGCATTAAAACATGGATTTGCAGGCTTTGAGTTTGCCGTTACATTTATTTTTGCTTTGGTTGTTATGTATGATGCAATGGGAGTAAGAAGAGAGACGGGAAAGCAGGCAAAACTTCTTAATATGATTCTTGAAAATAATATTTTTGAAGATAATTTTGAACATTTTGAAGAGAGATTGAAAGAATTCGTAGGACATACTCCGCTGCAGGTATTTATGGGTGCGATTTTAGGTATTGTTATAGCATTTGTAATTGGAGGAATGTATTAAATGATAAAACTTATTGCCTCGGAT
>CAKAQP010000146.1 GCA_916720285.1 uncultured Lachnoanaerobaculum sp.
TGACCGGTACCGCTCTTACTGAGGAGAAGGAGTTTAGAAATACTTACGGTATGGATGTTATCGCTATACCTACCAATAAGCCTATAAAAAGAATTGACCACGAGGATGCGGTTTATAAATCTAAAAAAGAAAAGTTCAATGCTGTTGTTGAAGATATCAAAGAAACTCATGCCAAGGGACAGCCTGTACTTGTAGGTACCATTACAATTGAGACTTCCGAAATGCTCTCAAAGATGCTTAAAAAAGAGGGAATACATCATGAAGTACTTAATGCTAAATTCCATGAAAAAGAGGCTGAGATTGTAGCAAAGGCAGGTTTGCATGGTGCCGTTACCATAGCCACAAACATGGCAGGTCGTGGTACCGATATCAAACTTGATCCTGAATCTGTTAAAGCAGGCGGTCTTAAGATAATCGGTACAGAAAGACATGAAAGTAGACGTATTGACAACCAGCTTAGAGGTCGTTCAGGTCGTCAGGGTGACCCGGGTGAATCAAAGTTTTATATTTCACTTGAAGATGACCTTATGAGACTCTTCGCTTCAGAAAGACTTATAAAGATTTTTAATGCCATAGGTGTTCCTGAAAATGAAGAAATTCAGCACAGTATGCTTACAAGAGCTATTGAGAAAGCTCAGATGAAGATCGAGAGCAACAACTACGGTATAAGAGAAAACCTCTTAAAGTATGATGAAGTAAATAACGAACAAAGAGAAGTTATCTATGAAGAAAGAAACAAGGTACTCGAAGGTGACAATATGCGCGATACCATTCTTCGTATGATAAATGATGTAATAGAACGTTCTGTAAATATGGCTATATCAGATGAAGTACCTTCTTCCGAGTGGAATATTACAGAGTTACATGAAATTTTATTGCCAATCATTCCTCTGACTCCGGCTGACTACAGCACTGTAGATAATATGAAAAAGGATGAACTTATTCATAAGCTGAAAGAAGAGGCTGTTAAACTTTATGAAGCCAAGGAAGCTGAATTCCCTGATGCTGAAAAGATTCGTGAGCTTGAGCGTGTAGTTTTATTAAAGGCTATCGATAACAAGTGGATGAATCATATTGACGATATGGAACAACTTCGTCAAGGTATCGGATTGCAGGCTCTTGGTCAAAGAGACCCTCTCGTAGAATACAAGATGGCCGCCTATGATATGTTTGATGAGATGACTGTCGGTATCGCTGAGGATACCGTACGTATTCTCTACCATGTTAAGGTAGAGCAGAAGGTAGAGAGAGAATCCGTTGCTAAAGTAACCGGTACAAATAAAGATGACAGTACCGTAAAGAAGCCTATTCGTATCGAAGCAAAGGTTTATCCTAACGATCCATGTCCATGTGGAAGCGGAAAGAAGTATAAACAATGCCATGGTAGAAAAGGAATGACAGTATAAAATTTTTTGGGAGTTATTATGAATTTTAAAAGCAAATCAACATTTATAGCCAATATCTTGATAGGTATTGCACTGATACTTGGCGGTATTTTCTATGCCATGTACAACAAAGAGGTATTACTGACCTTTAACTCGGCTGAAAAGATGTACAATGACGGTTACTACTTTACTTCTGCAGCCTCTAACGACACGGAAAGTATCTATTCACTGGCCATATACGATATGCTTGATACAGGATATGGAACTGATGACGGTAAATCGGAAGTCTACACCGTATTTGGAGATGACGGGTTGTATTTTTTGGAAGCAAATCCAAACAATGCAAAGATAAAATCAATGGTGGAATTCTTTGACAAATATGCAAGCGAAGAACATCCTGATGATGAACCTCTTCCTGTAAGATATTTGATGGTGGAGCCTCACACTGACAGCACCTCTATCCTCTCCACTATAGCGGATAAAGTAGATCCTGATTCCACTTTCAGAAATAGAGAAGAAGGAAAACTCTATGACGACTTCTATATTTCACAGACCTCTCTTACAAAGAATATAGCTTTCCATTTGGCTGTAACTTTGGTTTTAATGGTAGTCGGTGTCGGAATGATAATAGTTGCTTTTACAAGAAAGTCTAAAAATGCCGATACATATGAGAAACTTTGTGAACTTGATGAAAGACTTAGAGATAATATAAATGAACTTGACAATATCGCAGACTATGTGGATAAATCTCTTGGAGCTTATGTATATAAGAACCATTTGATACTTAATACAAAGTTCGGATTTGATATGTTCAATTTAAACAATCTCGTTTGGTTATATCACAATATAACAAGACATAAGATGTATGCCGTTATAACTGTAGGTATCGACTATGCACTTCAGATAAATATGTTTGAAGACGGAAGATGCCGTGAACAAAGAGTTATGTTGACAAATAATAAAAAAGCTGAGGATGCGGTTGTATCTCTTATAACCTATATAGGTATGAATTATCCGAATGCACTTATCGGATTCACACCGGAAACACAGCAGGCTTATAGAGAGTTTAAACAATCACACAGATAATTTAACCGGTCTTAAAATCATAAGTAAATCTTATGATTTTAAGGCTGTTTTTTTGTCATAAATAATATTTTTTGATATAATATCTCTGAGATTGTAAAAGATATTTAAAGCTGTTATCTCTCACTTACAGTGAAAATTTAAGGACATATTATGAATAAAAAAACTTTAAAAATACTTGAATATGAAAAAATAATAAATATGCTTGTAGATATGGCAAGCAGTGAGCCTGCAAAAAAGCTTTGTAATAAATTACAGCCGTCTACAGATATATCGGAAATACAAAAAAATCAAGCTTATACCACTGCTGCTGTGGACAGAATAAGACTTAAAGGAAATCTTGCTTTATCGGAAGTGAAGGATATATCGGACTCTTTAAAAAGACTTGAGATAGGATCATCACTATCTCAACCTGAGCTTATGAAAGTTCTTTCCATCCTCAATGCGGCTTCAAAGGCCATTACCTATGGACTGCACTCTGAAGAAGAGGACTATGATGTACTCGAAGAGTATTTCAGAACACTTGATGAAATTAAAGATCTTAAAAAGGAACTTTCAAGATGTATAATTTCGGAAGAAATAATGGCAGACAATGCCTCACCCGAACTTAGTCATATCAGAAGAAAAATAAAGCAGATAAACTCAAAAATGCATACGGAACTCAACAATATTCTTAATGCGCACAGAGAATATCTTATGGATGCCGTAATTACTCAAAGAGACGGTGCTTACTGTCTTCCTATAAAGAGTGAGTATAAAAACAAGGTTTCAGGTGTTGTACATGACCAGTCATCTACCGGTTCCACCGTGTTTATTGAGCCGATAGCTGTAATTCGAATGAACAATGAGCTGAAGTCTCTAGCCATGGATGAGAAAAAAGAGATAGAAAAAATACTTGAAAACTTGAGTCTGTTGGCTGCACAATATATTGAAATCCTCAGAGAAAATGCAAAAACTCTCATCTTCCTTGACTTTGTATATGCCAAGGCAAATCTTTCAAAGAAGATGAATGCAAGTGAGCCCAAGTTTAACTCAAAACATTATATAAATATAAAAGAAGGCAGACATCCTTTGCTTGATGCAAAAAAGGTGGTACCTATTAATATATCATTAGGTGATCATTATGATTTACTGATTATCACAGGACCTAATACCGGCGGTAAAACGGTATCTCTAAAAACAGTGGGCCTGTTCACTCTTATGGGACAGTCAGGACTTCATATACCTGCTTTTGAAGGAAGTGAACTTTCAGTATTTAGTGACGTGTTTGCTGATATAGGCGATGAGCAGAGTATAGAGCAATCCCTCTCCACCTTCTCAGGCCATATGAAAAATATTGTTTATATTTTAAATCATGCGGATGCCAATTCACTCTGTCTTTTTGATGAGCTTTGTGCAGGTACCGACCCTACAGAAGGTGCGGCACTTGCCATATCAATACTATCATTCCTTCACAGAATGCAAAGCAGGTGTATTGCCACTACTCACTACAGTGAGCTGAAAGTGTTTGCACTGAATGAACCGGGTGTTGAAAATGCCTCATGTGAATTTGATGTTGCCACACTCTCTCCTACTTACAGAATCCTTATAGGCGTACCCGGTAAGTCAAATGCCTTTGCCATAGCAGGAAAGCTTGGACTTCCGGATTATATAATTTCAGAGGCGGATACTCACCTTGAAAAGGATGCAAAGGACTTTGAAGATCTGCTCACAAGGCTTGAAAATGACAGACAGACAATAGAGAAGGATAAATTATCCATTCAAAAATATAAAAGAGAAATTGAAAGCTTGAAAAGGCATTATAATAAGCAGGAAGAAAATCTTGCCGCAAGAAAAGAAAAGATTTTGGAAGAAGCAAAAGAGGCTGCCAGAAAGATCTTGGAGGAAGCAAAGGAAACCGCTGACGACACTATTAAAAATATCAACAAAATAGCATCGGGTGCAGGTCTGGGCTCGGCTCTTGAAGAGCAAAGAACAAGACTTCGAGAATCTATAAATAAAAACACCAAGGCCACCGAGATAAAACAAAATACTGTAAAGGCCAAAAAGCCGAAGGAACTTAAACTTGGTGACAGTGTACATGTTATAAGTCTCAATCTTGACGGTATAGTATCTTCTCTTCCAAATCAAAGCGGTAACTTCTTTGTACAGATGGGTATACTTAGATCTCAGGTAAATATATCCGATGTAGCTTTGGTTGAAGAGCCAAGTACTAAACCTGAGAATAAGACAAGAACAAGAAGTTCTTCAATGGTAAAATCCGCTACAATATCCACAGAGATAAATGTAATAGGAAAAAATGTGGATGAGGCATGCTCCGAGCTTGATAAATATTTGGATGATGCTCTGCTTGCCCATCTTCCGGGAGTAAGAATTATTCACGGAAGAGGTACAGGTGCATTGCAAAAGGGTATACATGCCTATCTGAAGAGGCAGACCTTTATCAAGAGCTATTCTCTTGCAGATTTTAATGAAGGCGGTAATGCTGTAACTATCGTACGTTTTAAATAATATAATATAGGTGAAAAATGGCAGAAAAACAAAGAATTTTAATTGTAGATGATGATGAGAATATAGCGGAACTTATTTCATTATATTTGATGAAGGAATGTTACGAAACAAAAATAGTGGGTGACGGAGAATCTGCCCTTTCGGATTTTGATGAGTTCAAACCTCATTTAGTTCTTCTTGACCTTATGCTGCCGGGTATTGACGGTTATCAGGTTTGCAGGGAGATAAGAGCAAAGTCGGGTACTCCTATAATAATGTTATCAGCCAAAGGTGAAGTATTTGATAAGGTACTCGGTCTGGAACTCGGTGCCGATGACTATATGATAAAACCTTTTGACTCAAAAGAACTTATTGCCAGAGTAAAGGCTGTAATAAGGCGATACAACAGCAGCACAATCTCATTGCCTGAGGTACATACAGGTGGAGAATATGTGGAATATCCCGACTTAAACGTGAATATGACAAATTATGCGGTTACATACCTTGGAAAGAATGTTGAAATGCCGCCAAAGGAGCTGGAGCTTTTATACTTCCTCTCCTCTCATCCTAATCAGGTGTTTACAAGAGAACAGTTGCTTGATAATATCTGGGGTTATGAATATATCGGTGATACCAGAACTGTAGATGTACATATCAAAAGATTGCGTGAGAAAATACATGACAATAAGTTCTGGTCAATATCCACGGTATGGGGTATCGGATATAAATTTGAGGTTAAAAAATGAAACTCTCTCTATATCTGAAATTTATTTTAGCTTATATAGTTTTCGGTATAGCGGGTTTTGTGGCAATAGCAACTATTTCCAGCCAT
>CAKAQP010000147.1 GCA_916720285.1 uncultured Lachnoanaerobaculum sp.
TTCTACGGACCCTGGGGATATCGTATAGCTGAAGGAAATATATTGCCTATATTTAAGGAGGTATTAAACCCGCTTAGAATTATATATATGCCGTATGCCCTGAGTGCTTCTTATTTTATATTTGCAGTAACATCGTTAAAGAAGAATTTTTTGACAAATATATTAAAAAGATTCGGTGTATACAGCTTGCCGATATTTGCATTTCACAGAATTATAAGAGATGCCTTTTTACATTTATTACTCGATAATTTTATATGGCCTGTATTTGGTAAAATAACTATATTTATTATACTTTTGACAATCTCTTTTTTAACATGTATGATATTAGGCAATGATAAGGCAAACAGATTTTGCAGATTTAAATAATATAAGGCTCATACTTATTGAAAACTGTTTTCAGAGTATGAGTCTTTTTGTATGTAAAAATATGCAATAATTCATGCAAAACATTGTGTTATAAGAATTGATATTTTCAAATTTCGTGTTATAATTTTTTGTATACAGTGATAAAGTTTTATCAATATGTATTGAAGTTTGGCTATGCATCAGTATTTAAAGTTTAAATATGATTAAGCTTTACAATATCGGTGAAGATAGTGCAGTAAATAAAGGAGAAAGTATGGGGAAAAGGGGTTATATATTTTTACCCGGTGGATTCAATAAAGTAATTGAGGAATTATCAAAAAGCTACCGTATTTACGCACCTGTGCTCAAGGTGGGAGAAGGAAGATTTACAGATACCGACGTAGTAAGATATGATTTTGTAAAAGAGGCTTCAGAGATCGAGCTTGATAAAAAATCCGATTATTCATTTAAGGAGATTTTGACACCTTTGTCACAGACATTGTTTTTCTTTACGGAAAATGATGTAAAGGAGTCTGAAATAGATGAGAGAGAGGTTTTGGTCTTTTTAAGAAGCTGTGATCTTAATGCATTAAAAAGGCTTGATCAGATATATCTTCACAATGGAAGAGAAGAAGATTATTTTTATGCCAGGATCAGAGATAAAGTAAAATTTGTTCTTATAGGTTGTGCTCATTCATATGAGGACTGTTTCTGTGTAGATATGGGTACAAATCGTGCAGATGATTTGGATTACAGTTTTTCGGTGGATTATATAGACAATCAGTTTCATTGTCAGTTAAAAGACAGTGTTCTTGAAGATGTATTTACAAATAACGCCTTAAAAGAGCAGGATATTACTCCAAGATTTGTAACTGAAAATGAAACAAGAGTTCAATTGCCTGACAGCGTACCTCTTTCAATATTTACATCCGATATGTGGGAGGAATATAACACAAGATGTATAGGATGCGGAAGATGTAACTATGTGTGCCCTACATGTACTTGTTACACAATGCAGGATGTCTATTATACAGATAACGGCAGAGTAGGAGAAAGAAGAAGAGTCAATGCTTCATGTATGGTAGACGGATATACAAATGTTGCAGGCGGTGGAGAGTACAGGAAGAAGCATGGTGAGCGTATGAGATTTAAAACCATGCATAAGATATATGATTTTAAAAAGAGATTCGGCTACAATATGTGTGTAGGATGCGGAAGATGTGACACCGTATGTCCTGAGTATATCTCATTTTCAAATATAATAAATAAAGTAACAGCTAAGACATTGGAGGTGCAGAATGAGAAATAATCCTTATATTCCATTCCCGTCAAAGATTTTAGATGTTATTAAACATACAGAGAAAGAATACACATTCAGGCTTGAATTTAAAGGTGATGTAAAGCCGGGACAGTTCTTTGAAGTTTCAATCCCAAAATTCGGTGAGGCACCTATTTCCGTAAGCGGAATAACAGAAAACAGTGTAGATTTGACTATTCGTAAGGTGGGAAGAGTTACTGATGAGGTTTTTGAAAATTATATCGGTGATACCCTGCTTCTTCGAGGACCGTACGGTAACGGATTTGATGTTGATAAATATATTAACGGAGAATGTGTGGTTGTAGCCGGAGGTACCGGAGTTTCTCCTGTACGCGGAGTTATCAACGCACTTGGTGAAAGTAAAGATTCAAAGGATAAACATGTAATACTTGGATTCAGAAGTCCTGATGATATGCTTTTTAGAGACGATATTATAAGATGGGAATCTCAAATGGATCTTATTTTAACAATGGATAAGGAAGCGGAAGGCTATACAGGAAATGTCGGCCTTGTAACAAAGTTCATTCCCGAGCTCAAATTAAAAGATATTGAAACCGCACAGGCTGTGGTAGTCGGACCTCCTGCAATGATGAAGTTTTCGGTAATAGAGCTTTTAAAGCTTGGTTTTAAGGAGGAGAACATCTGGGTTTCATATGAGAGAAAGATGTGCTGCGGTATCGGTAAATGTGGACATTGTAAGGTTAATGATACTTATATTTGTCTTGACGGACCGGTATTTAACTATGTTGACAGTAAGGCTTTGATTGATTAGTGAGGTAAAGATGGATATTAATGTAAAAAAGCTTAAAAAAAATGCCTTTCGTGTTTCTAAGGTACGCGGTGAAACAGCTTCGAGAATAAGAATGCCCGGTGGTTATATTGATGCCGAGAGTTTAAAGAGAATTGCAGAAGTTGCGGATAAGTACGGAAACGGAAGCATTTTTCTTACAAATCGCCAGGGTGTTGAGATTCCTGGTATCAAAATATCGGATATGGATGCCGTAAATAAAGAAATACAGCTTATTATCGATAATGAAGGAACAAATCAGGAAAAGAGAGATACGGGATATGCGGCTTCGGGAACAAGAAATGTAGTTGCCTGTCCGGGTAAAAGACTTTGTCCTTATGGAAATTATGACACTACAGAGTTTGCAAGAAAAATGGAAAAGCAGATTTTTCCTAATAATCTGCATTTTAAGGTTGCATTTACAGGTTGTTCAAACGATTGCGCCAAGGTTCGTATGAATGATTTCGGCATTATGGGTATGACGGAACCGCAGTATGACTCTGACCGCTGTGTTACCTGTGAGGCCTGTGTAAAGGGATGTAAGTCTAAAAGTGTGGATGCCCTTAAAGTTGTTAACGGAAAGATAGTAAGAAATACGGAAAAATGTATAGGATGCGGTGTATGTATTACAGTCTGCCCGACAAGAGCATGGACAAGAAGCAAGGAAAAGTACTATAGACTGGTTTTGCTTGGCAGAACCGGAAAGAAGAATCCAAGAATGGCTGAGGACTTTATCAAATGGGTGGATGAAGACAGCATTCTTAAGATTGTAAAAAATGCATATTCATATGTTGAAAGATATATCGATCCGAATGCACCTGACGGTAAAGAGCATATAGGATATATAGTTGACAGAACCGGCTTTGAAGAGTTTTATAAATGGATTATGGAAGACGTGAACTTAGGACCTAAGGCGGAAGTTGCAAAGACAATGTATTGGGGCGGTAAGCACTACGACCATGAATAACAGGCCTTAAAATATGATATTAAAGGTTTTATTGTTTAAAAAAGGAAACAAAAGTTATTGTACTAAGAATAGTACACAAAATACATACATAATTATTTGCAAATATTTTTTAAATTGGTATAATGAGATACGAAAAACTAATATTTTATTATTATAAATATTATAAAGAATTACTTAGTAGGAGGAATTAAATGGCTAAGAGACAAATGAAGACCATGGATGGTAATCAGGCAGCTGCTCATGCATCATATGCGTATACTGATGTTGCTGCAATTTATCCGATAACACCATCATCTGTCATGGCGGAGCACACCGACGAGTGGGCAACAGAGGGTAGAAAGAATATTTTCGGCCACACTGTTCAAGTAACAGAAATGCAATCAGAGGCAGGTGCTGCAGGTGCAGTTCATGGTTCTCTTTCAGCTGGAGCTTTAACTACAACATATACAGCTTCACAGGGCCTTCTTCTTATGATCCCAAATATCTATAAGATAGCAGGTGAGCAGCTTCCGGCAGTTATTAACGTTTCTGCACGTGCTGTTGCAACACATGCACTTAGTATTTTCGGTGATCATTCAGATGTTTACGCTTGTCGTCAGACAGGTGCGGCAATGCTCTGCTCATCATCGGTTCAGGAGGTTATGGATTTAACACCTGTTTCACATTTATCAGCGTTGAAGGGTAAAGTTCCTTTCATCAACTTCTTTGACGGATTCAGAACATCACACGAGATTCAGAAGATTGAAGCTTGGGATTATGAGGACCTTAAGGATATGGCAGATATGGATGCTATAGCAGCTTTCAGAAAGAATGCGCTTAATCCGAACCGTCCTGTAGAGAGAGGTTCAGCACAGAACCCTGATATCTTCTTCCAGGCAAGAGAAGCAAGCAACCCTTATTATGATGCATTACCTGCAATCGTTCAGGAGTATATGGATAAGGTTAATGCTAAGATCGGTACAGATTACAAATTATTTAACTACTATGGTGCTGCTGATGCTGAGACAATCATCATCGCTATGGGTTCAGTTAACGATACAATAGAAGAGACAATTGATTATCTTTCAAAGCAGGGCGAGAAGGTTGGTGTTGTTAAGGTTAGACTTTACAGACCTTTCAGTGCAGAGGCACTTATTAACGCTATCCCTGACAGTGTTAAGAGAATCGAGGTTCTTGACAGAACAAAGGAGCCGGGATCACTTGGTGAGCCGCTTTGGCTTGATGTTGTTGCAGCACTTAAGGGAACAAAGTTTGATGCTGTTCCTGTATTCAGCGGTCGTTACGGTCTTGGTTCAAAGGATACAACACCTGCTCAGATCGTTGCAACATTCCATAACACAGAGAAGAAGAGATTTACTATCGGTATCAATGATGATGTTACACATCTTTCACTTGATCCGGGACCTGCTATTGTTACAACACCTGAGGGAACTACAAACTGTAAGTTCTGGGGACTCGGTGCTGACGGTACTGTAGGTGCAAATAAGAACTCTATCAAGATTATCGGTGATAACACAGATTTGTATGCACAGGCATATTTTGATTATGACTCAAAGAAGTCAGGCGGTATTACAATGAGCCACTTGCGTTTCGGTAAGAAGCCTATTAAGTCAACATACCTTATCCGTAAGGCAAATTTCGTAGCATGTCATAACCCTGCATATATCAGAAAGTATAACATGGTACAGGAACTTGTTGACGGCGGTACATTCTTACTTAACTGTACATGGTCGGATGCAGAGCTTGAAGAGCATATCCCTGGACAGGTTAAGAAGTATATCCATGATCACAAGATCAACTTCTATACAATTGACGGTGTAAAGATCGGTATTGCTACAGGTATGGGACCTACAAGAATTAACACAATTCTTCAGTCAGCATTCTTTAAGCTTTCAGCAATTATTCCTGAGGAGCAGGCTATTGACCTTATGAAGAAGGCTGCCGAGAAGACTTACGGAAGAAAAGGTGAGGACGTAGTTAAGAAGAACTGGGCAGCTATTGAAGAGGGTGCTAAGAATGTTCATAAGGTAGAGGTTCCTGCAAGTTGGGCTGATGCAAAGGATGAGGGACTTGACTATGCAGTACATACAGAGGGTAGAGAGGATGCAATCAAGTTTGCAAATACTATCCAGACAGCTGTAAGTGCGCAAGAGGGTAATAACCTTCCTGTATCTGCATTCGTTGACTATGTTGACGGTACAACACCTGTAGGTACATCTGCATATGAGAAGCGTGGTGTTGCCGTAAATATGCCTATCTGGAACAGTGATAACTGTATACAGTGTGGATTCTGTTCATATGTATGTCCTCATGCTGTTATCAGAACAGTTGCTCTTACAGAGGATGAGGCAAATAATGCTCCTGAG
>CAKAQP010000148.1 GCA_916720285.1 uncultured Lachnoanaerobaculum sp.
AGGGTGACCCTGAGAATATTGACGCACAGTACAGAACAGAGTATTCAGTTAAGGCTCTTACAGAGAAGAGCGGATTAAAGGCTGAGCAGCTCTTAATTCAGAGAGGTGACTGGGATCAGGCTAAGGGACAGCAGATCGCACAGGATGCTCTTACACAGTATGGAAACGACATCGAAGTTATCTTCTGTAACAATGACGCTATGGCACTTGGTGCACTTCAGGCTATCAATGCGGCAGGAAGAAAAGTTGGCGAAGATATCTATATCGTAGGTGTTGATGCACTTGCAGAGGCAGTTCAGGATGTATCAGAAGGCAAGATGACAGGTACAGTATTTAACGATTTCATCAGCCAGGCACAGGCAGCAGCAAAGGCAGCTGTATCATTTGCAGGCGGTGAGAAGGTTGATACAAAGATTCCTGTAGACTATGTAAAGGTTACAAAGGATAACGCAGCAGAGATCTTAGAGCTTGTAAAATAATTAAAAATTAACTTAAGTAAACATCTTTCGGGTGTGCCGGTGCACACCCGATTTTTGAAAGGAGCAATGGATGTCAGAGTACAGATTGGAAATGAAAGGGGTCTCTAAAAGTTTCCCCGGTGTAAAAGCACTGGACAATATCCATCTTAATGTCAGACCGGGCAGCGTACATGCTCTTATGGGTGAAAACGGAGCAGGCAAGTCTACACTTATGAAATGTCTGTTTGGAATATATACAATGGATACCGGTGAGGTCTATGTAGATGGAGAAAAAATGAATATATTAAACCCTGATGATGCACTTCATAAGGGATTGGCAATGGTTCATCAGGAGTTACAGCCTGTACCTGCAAGATCTATTGCTGAAAATATGTTTTTGGGCAGATATCCTACAATAAATATAGGCCCTCTAAAAGTAATAGACCATAAGAAGATGGAAAATGAAGCTACTAAATGGCTTAAAGAAGTAAAACTTAATGTAAATCCCAATGCATTATTGCAGACATTATCTATATCACAGATGCAGTCTGTAGAAATAGCAAAAGCTGTTTCAATGGGAGCAAAGATCATCATTTTGGATGAGCCTACATCATCACTTACTGAAAATGAAGTAAGCGGATTATTTAAAATAATAAGAGAATTAAAAGAAAAAGGCGTATCTCTTATATATATCTCACATAAGATGGCGGAGATAAGAGAGATTGCCGATGATATCACCATAATGAGAGACGGAACCTATGTGGGTACATGGGAAGTAAAAGACATCAGTGACGGTGAAATCATAAGACAAATGGTTGGTAGAGAACTTTCAAATATCTATCCGCCAAAAGATAACGTAGAAAAAGGTGAAGTTATACTTAAGGTCGACGGCCTTACAAGTATACATGAAAATATATTCAGAAACTGCTCGTTTGAACTTAGAAAAGGTGAGATACTCGGATTTGGCGGACTTGTGGGTGCAGGTAGAAGTGAACTTATGGAAGCTATATTTGGACTTAGAAGTGTAAAATCCGGAAAAGTATACATGAAGGGTAAAGAGCAGAATATAGCAAGACCAAGAGATGCTATAAAAGACGGACTTGGAATGATTACAGAGGACAGAAGAGGTACAGGAATTCTCGGATGCCTTTCAATAGCCGACAATGTTGCTATTTCTTCACTCAATAATTATCTTGTGGCAGGTATTGCATTGGATGACGGTAAAATTAAACAGGTCGTAGATGAAAATGTAAGCAAGCTAAGTATAAAGACTCCAAGTAATAAGACATTGATTCAGTCTTTGTCAGGAGGTAATCAGCAAAAGGTTATTATAGCAAGATGGCTTGCAAACAACCCGGATGTGCTGATAATGGATGAGCCTACAAGAGGAATTGACGTAGGTGCGAAATATGAAATATACCAGATAATGATAAACCTGGCAAAGCAGGGAAAGGGCATCATAATGATTTCTTCCGAGATGCCTGAACTTATTGGAATGTCTGACAGAATAATCGTTATGTGCAATGGTGAGATCACCGGTGAAGTATCAAAAGACGATGCTACACAGGAGAGTATCATGGCATTGGCTACTAAATTTTAGGAGGAATACTTATGAATACAAAATCTTTAGATATAAAGAAGTTGTTACTGGATAACGGTATCATAATAGTTTTACTTTTGCTTGTACTGTTTACAGGTATAATGAAGGACAATTTCTTTTCAGCAAGTAACTTAAGAAATGTTTTGGTAAATGTGGCACCAAGAGTAATTATTGCCTTCGGTGTATCAGCCTGTCTTATAACAAAGGGTACAGATCTTTCAGCAGGTCGTCTGGTAGGCCTTTCAGCCTGTGTAGCAGGTACACTTTTACAGAATAAAGACTATGCAAATAAAATGTTTCCAAATCTTGGTGACATGAATATCCTTGTAGTGCTTTTAATAGCTATAGCTATTTGTGCTGTATTCGGATGTATCAACGGTATTGTTATAGCTCATTTAAATGTTCCTGCATTCATCGGAACACTGGGAATGCAGCTTATAGTATATGGTGTATGTCTTGTTTATACAAAGGCCGAGCCAATCGGTGGATACAGAACAGCATATACAACAGTTGCAACAGGAAACTTCTTAAAGATTCCGTATCTTTTCATCTATGCACTTGTTATCGGACTCATTATGTGGTTTGTTTTCAATAAAACAAGACATGGCAAGTATATGTATGCAATCGGTGGAAATGAGGCGGCAGCAGAGGTATCAGGTGTTAATGTAAAGAAGACAAAGATACTTATCTACACATCAGCAGCAGTTCTTTATGCAATTGCAGGTTTCCTTTTAGGAGCAAAATCAGGCGGTTCATCTGTAAACATGGGTGCATCATACGAACTTGAGGCTATCGCGGCTTGTACAATCGGTGGTGTATCTGTAAACGGTGGTAT
Source organism: uncultured Lachnoanaerobaculum sp. (assembly GCA_916720285.1). Classification (GTDB taxonomy): domain Bacteria; phylum Bacillota; class Clostridia; order Lachnospirales; family Lachnospiraceae; genus Lachnoanaerobaculum. Next base: position 2,894 of record CAKAQP010000148.1, read on the forward strand.
CGGTAGAATATCAGGTTGTGTAATCGGTGTTTTGGTATTCGAGTTATTGAAATCCTCAATGCAGTTCCTCGGAATCAAGCCTGACTTCCAGTTCATCGTACAGGGTATCATCATTGTAGTTGCTATTGCACTTGATATCAGAAAGTATATACAGAAGAAGTAATTGATTAAATATAAAACTCCATTTACACCCTCTATATGTATGATATAATGATACATATAGGGGGTGATTTTTTTGATTGATGTGAACGAGGTAATTGACAGTGAGGAAGACTACAACGGATTGATGGAGACATTATACTTGTCATCAATTCCCGGTATGGAAGAAAAGATTGTTGAAGGAATGAAGACTTCCATAGAGGATTGCATACCGGAAAATCAGGTATGGTGAATGCAGTATTTGTATAGGAGAAAGTATGGACATAAATCCGGTTGATAAAAAGAATGAAATATGTAAATTATTAGATGACTTAGAAGCTGAGTATGAAATTCATGCTTTTGGTGAATTGAATAAAGAGTATGAATATTTAGAAGAAGGTAATATCTGTATAACCGTACTTAACCCTACTTGTCAATACAAGTTATATATAGATTTAGAGTATTACGGTGAGTTTACATTGAGCTATTATAAGTGGCACTCGCACTATTTCTCGGATGATATGGATTATGAAGTGTTGTACAATGATTTAAAAGCTATACTAAATAACGATAAATGTACTGAAAATATAAGTAGCAAAAAAAGATGGATATATAGTGCTTTAAAGGAGATAAAAGATGTTGAATCTTACAATTTTAAGGCGGATAAAAGTCTTCCAAGTGAATTTATTAAGGAATTAAAGAAAGTTGGAGGAAGTGTAGAGCTGTTCTTTTGGGATTGTAGTAAGAATATAACAATACAAATATAAATATGAAAATACAAAAAGCGACCAATGATATACTGCATTGGTAGCTTTTTTGTATTCAAAGACTTGATTTAGTTTAAGAAAGATATCATAGTTTTAAATTCTCTTCATAATATTTTTCAAGCTCAGACATAAATTTGCTCTGTGATATATGATTCTGTACAGTCATATAGGGTTGATCTGTTAGCGGTAGTTCTATTTTATCTATGTTCTTTCGATATGATTGTATATCGATTCCCATTTTTCGTTTAAATATCCTGTTTAAATATCTGCTGTCTGAAAAGCCTGCCTCACAACAAATATCGCTTATCCTTAAATTGGTCTTGTTTAGAAGCGAAAATGCATGGTCAAATCTTATATTATTTAAATATTCCGTAAAAGTAGTGCCGGTTATTTTCTTTATAAAGTGAGATATATAATAGGTAGATAGAGACTCGAGATTTGCGATATCTTCCAAAGTTATATTCTCAGAATGATGTTCAGACATGTAATCGGTTATTCTTTGCAAACGCTTACCTTTGGAACGGCTTTGTTTTGTACTGTGCTCATCAATAAATGGATTTGCTATTTTACTCAGTTTATAAATTAAGTCAAGAGCCTTTGCACCTGCTCCGAGTTCAGTAAAAGCAATCTCACTTGCATAACACATTGCACATTCAAATATTGTTTTATATAAATCAGAATTCTTTTCATCATATACTATATGATTTTTCTTATATATAATATCCGGTCCTATATTTTTATACAATGCATGATTTATCAAAAATATAACTATCTTATTATGATGTTTATTGCTGTAGAAAGAGTGTGGTTGATATCTGTTTACTATGTAGATATCATTTTTCTTCAGCTTGAAAACTTCATTGTCAATAACAAGATCTATATTACCTTCAAGTATCATACCTATTTCAAGATCCGAATGACAGTGCACACTTCTTGAAAGTATCTCAATCATAAGCATGGCAAGGGAGTTTGTTTTTGTATGTCTTATTATCTCATATTCGGTTTTATTAGTTTTTATTGAGTTCAAGTCCATAGCATACATTCCTTTATATAAACAGAATAAATTAAGTCTCAAATATAGTTAAAAAATAGACAAATAAATGTATAATCAGTATCTATTTTGTTTTCAAATTCAGTATATTCTATACTATATATTATTTTAACATAGAAATAGCAATATTAACATACATCAATAACAAGATTATCGACATTTGGCCTAATATATCAGTTATTATAATATTACATGGAAAGTCGTTTATAAACTACATAGCAATATTATCTTTATTATTGCAAATTTGAAAGGAGACATATTTATGAAAGAATTTTTCCCAAGCATTTCACCTATTAAATTTGAAGGAAGTGAGAGCAAGAATCCACTCAGCTTCAAATACTATGATGCTAAAAGAGTAATAATGGGTAAAACTATGGAGGAACATTTATCATTTGCTATGGCATGGTGGCATAATCTTTGTGCAAGCGGTGTAGATATGTTCGGACAGGGTACTGCCGATAAAGGTTTTGGTGAAAATCCGGGAACAATGGAGCATGCAAAAGCTAAGGTTGATGCAGGTATTGAATTCATGCAAAAGCTTGGAATCAAATATTATTGCTTCCATGATACAGATATCGTACCTGAAGATCAGGAAGACATAAATGTTACAAATGCACGTTTGGATGAAATAACAGATTATATTCTTGAAAAGACAAAGGGAACAGATATTAAATGCCTTTGGGCAACATGCAATATGTTCAGTAATCCAAGATTTATGAATGGTGCAGGAAGCTCAAACAGTGCTGACGTTTTCTGCTTTGCAGCCGCACAGGCTAAGAAAGGTCTTGAAAATGCTGTAAAGCTTGGAGCAAAGGGATTTGTATTCTGGGGCGGACGTGAAGGATATGAGACTCTTTTAAATACAGATATGAAACTTG
>CAKAQP010000149.1 GCA_916720285.1 uncultured Lachnoanaerobaculum sp.
CGCAATCGAAACATTGAGAAGCTGTCAGGTGGAGATAAAATAGGTGTATAAATGAGGGTAATAGATTTAACACATACGATAAATGAAAATATGCCTGTTTATCCCGGTACAGATACACCTAAACTTACCCCGGTAAACACCTATGAAAAGAATGGTTTTAAAGAAACTTTTCTTCAAATGTATACTCATACAGGAACACATATGGATCCTCCTGCACATCTTTATGAAGGGAAAAAGACGCTGGATGAGTTTCCCATAGATCGGTTTATCGGAAAAGCAATAGTGATAGATTGCAAGATGTTAAAAGAAGGCGATGCTGTTACTATGGAGCAATTAAAGTGTTATGGCAATAAGATTGATAAAGCGGATTTTCTTCTTTTTAATCTGGGCTGGGATAAAAGATGGGGAAGTGAGGAGTACTTTGGGGATTATCCCTGCATTGATGATGAAGTGATGAACTATATTTTGAAAGGAAATTATAAAGGAATAGGTTTTGATGTAATAGGACTTGATCCTATTGAAGATGAAAATCTTACAAGACATAAAAAGCTTTTTGAAAATAGTGATATTATCAATATAGAAAATCTTACAAATCTGGAGCAGTGTGGAGACGATTTATTTTGGTTTAGCTGTTTTCCTTTAAAAATTGAAAATTGTGACGGTTCACCTATAAGAGCAGTTGCATGGTTTTAGTAAATAAAAAGCCTTACATTCAAGTTAAACTTGTTTGTAAGGCTTTTTTTCACATATTCTTCACAAATTAGCCTGTTTTTTTCAGTTTCATTTCAGTTTACTTTTGTATCCTTAATGCATCAAAGGAAAACAATCCTTTAAAAATAAATTCAGTATAAGAGAAATGAGGAGCTTATGAAAAGTAAAAAAACAGATAATAAAAAGGTAAACAGAAATATTGCATTCTCCTTAATGGGAATGGGACTTATGCTTGGACTTGGTGCTTGCAATGCATCACAGGATGCAAATGCGGCAACAGTAAGTGCAAATGTAACTAACAGTAAAAGTGAGAAAACTCAAGGTAATGAAACAAGTATAAATGTTGATAATAATACCGTTTCAATAAATGGAGAAGGAGCAAGCAGCGAAGGAAAGATCATTACTATAAGTAAGTCAGGAAATTATAGACTGAAAGGTAATCTGAGTGAAGGACAGATAGTAGTAAATGCAGACGGAGATGTAAACTTAAATCTTGATAATTTTACAATATCAAATTCTTCAGATGCACCAATAGTCGGAAAGAGTGGAAATATAAATATCAATCTGGTTGATGGAAGTGATAATAAGATAAGCGATATGAGAGCTGCAAATACACAGGATGAGAATTCCACAAGTGAAAACAATGCTTATGATGCGGCTGTTTACAGCGAAGGAGATATAAACTTAACAGGATCAGGCAAGCTTACAGTGGAAGGCGGATATGAGGATGCTATACATTCAAAATCAAATTTGAATGTAGAAGGCGGAAACTACAGTATTACTGCTTCACATCATGGACTTAACGGCAAGGTAACACTTGTTGTAAAGAATGGATACTTTGATATCACTACAGTAGAGGATGCAATGCATTCCAAGGGTGATGTTACATTTGAAAACGGTGAGATGAATATCAATGCAGGTGATGATGCATTACATGCAGACAATACTTTGACTGTTAAGGACGGAAAGATAAATATAGCGGCTTCAAATGAAGGTCTTGAAGGAATTACAGTAAATATTGAAGGTGGAAATATACTGGTAAACTCAAGTGATGACGGTATAAATGCAGCAGGAGATTCAACGGACGGATCACAGGTAAGCTATGCTATCAATATCTCAGGTGGAGATATAAAGATCATTCCCGGCGGTGACGGTATAGACTCCAATGGTGATTTAAATATTTCCGGTGGAAATATAGTAGTAGACGGACCTTCAAATGGTGGAAATGCACCTGTTGATTATGACGGAACAGGAACTATTACAGGAGGAAGTATACTTGCTACAGGTAATTCCGGAATGTTCCAGGGATTTAACGGAAATAATTCAACTCAGTCAAGTATTATTTACTACTTGGATAACAATGCGGCTACAGGAGCTACTATTAAGGTAAGTGATGAATCAGGAAAGGAAATCTTCACATCAGCAGATCAGACTCAGAGCTATAATGCAGTTTTATACAGCAGTGCAGAGATTGAAAGTGGAAAGAACTATAAGGTAAGTGTAGGAAATAGTGAGGGTTCTGTTACTGCAGGAAATTCACAGGGAGGAAACTTCGGACAGCCTCCGCAGGGCGGAATGGGAGGAAATGGTCAGCGACCACAGGGCCAGCCACCACAGATGAATGGAAATTCACAGGGAAGAGGGGGAAATGGACAAGGTCAGCCACCACAGACGAATGGAAACTTCCAGGGAAGAGGTCAGGGAAATAACCAGGGTCAACCGCCACAGGGCCAGCCGCCTGAGATGAATGGAAACTTCCAGGGAAGAGGGGGAAATGGCCAGGGCCAGCCACCACAGGGTGGAATGGGAGGCAACTCACAGGGCCAACCACCAGAGATGAATGGAAACTTCCAGGGAAGAGGAGGAAATGGCCAGGGCCAATCGCCACAGGGCCAGCCACCGGAGATGAATGGAAACTTCGGGGGAAGAGGAGGAAACGGCCAGGGTCAACCGCCACAGGGCCAGCCACCACATGGTGGAAATCAGCCACAAATGGGTCAGCCGCCACAGAATGAAAATAATCAGAGCAGTGAAAATAAAACTGATTCTAAGAAGAAAAAGAATAAGAATAACAGTAATCAAAAGACAGGAGATACATCCGGAAAGGAGAAGTAATGAAAAGAAGATTTGCCCTAATACCGGCATATAAGCCAAATGAAAATTTGATATATTTTGTGCAGTCCATTGAAGCAAGAGGAATAGAGGTAGTAGTGGTGAATGACGGTTCAGGGGAAGAATATCTTCCCCTCTTTTCCCAACTTGAAAAGAACAGCAGAGCAAAAGTCATTCACTTTTATGTAAATCAGGGAAAGGGAGTCGCACTAAAGGAAGGTATGTCTTATTTAAATAAAATAGAAGATGATTTCGTAGTAATAACTTTGGACGCAGACGGACAGCATTCATTAAAGGACGCACTATATCTGCTTGATAAATCAATGGAAAGTGAAGACAGCCTAATACTTGGATGTAGAGAACAGTCAAAGGATTCGCCACTCAGATCAAGAATAGGCAATTATATCACCAAGAAGATATTTGCTCTTTCCACAGGTGTAAATATTGAGGATACTCAAACGGGAATGAGGGCATTTCACAAAAGTCTGATTCCGGAGCTTCTGCTTATAAAAGGTGAGAGATATGAGTATGAAATGAATATGTTACTTGATTTTGCAAGAAAAGGTATAAGGATGAAGGAGTACACCATTGAAACGATATATATCAATGACAATGAGGAAAGTCACTTTGATACTATAAAGGATTCGGCGAGAATATATAGCCAGATTATCAAGTTTTGTGGCAGTTCTATTTTATCCTTCATTATAGATTTTTTACTTTACACAATCTGCTTTTTGTTTTCAGGAAGCATAATACTTTCAAATGCGATTGCACGCATTATATCACTACACTTCAACTTTTTTGTAAATAAAAAGTTTGTGTTTAAAAATAATAAAAAAGACGAGAAGAATCTTGCGGGAGAATATATCTCATATCTGGGACTTGCAGCATTTATATTTGCAATGAATACTTTGATTCTTCAAGGAATGGTAGAAGCATTAAATATAAATGCATATTTGGCTAAGATAATAACAGAAGTGGTTTTATTTACAGTATCATACTTGGTGCAAAGACATCTGGTGTTTGCAAAGAAAAAAGAGACTGTAAGAGAGAATAATTATGCCGCTTCTTTAAAATAGACAGGAGTAAAATATATGAAGAAATTAAATAAGAAGGGTTTAGGTGTGTTGTATGGTATACTCTTATTTTCATTCAGTACATATGCACTTTTAGATACATTTGTAATACCGCATCCTATGCAAAGTGTAATGGCTTCAAATGTAGTTGCGGAAACTACAAGCAGCAGTATAAAGGAAAGTGTGGAGGCTGCCATACAAGAAAAACTCACCGGAAATACAAGCGTGAATACTTCTACTACAGAGACAAATTTAACATCTGACAGTAGTTCATCTGAAAATACAGGCACAACAAGCAGTACTTCATTGACTAATGTGCAGACCGTTGAAGGAGGTACTGTTATAGGAGAGTATTCAGACAGTAATACAAGTATTACATTAAAACAGTATAGAGCATATGACAGTGATATATATGTGGCGGATGTAACGGTAAGTGATGCTTCCGTTTTAAAGACAGCACTTGCAAATAATACTTACGGAAGAAATATTACCGATACAACTTCAAATATGGCCGCAGAAAACAATGCAGTTCTTGCAATTAATGGAGATTACTATGGTGCAAGACAGGCAGGATATGTTATAAGAAACGGAAATCTATACAGAAACACATCAGGAGACAGAGATGACCTCGTTATAACAAATACAGGAGAGTTTGAGTTTGTATCGGAGAATGAAACAAGTGCAGAAGAACTTTTACAAAGCGGAGCATATCAGGTGTTATCATTCGGTCCGGTATTACTTGAAGACGGTGAAATATCTGTAGGTGAAAATGAAGAAGTAGGTATGGCGATGGCAAGTAATCCGAGAACAGCAATCGGATATCTTGGAAACAATCACTATGTATTTGTGGTATCAGACGGAAGAACAAGTGAGAGTGCCGGATTAAGTCTTTATGAACTTGCAACATTTATGAAAGAACTTGGTGTAGTTGATGCCTATAATCTTGACGGTGGAGGTTCGTCTACAATGGTTTTTAAGGGAGAGATCATAAACAATCCTACTACAAACGGGCGATCAAATCAGGAAAGATCTGTAAGTGATATAGTATATATTGGAGGTGGAAACTGATGAAGAAATCATGGATTTATCTTGGAATTTCAGTATTTGTATTTATCTTCGGACAGATATATGAGTACTTTTCACATGGCGTATATTCAAGCTATATGATGTATGCATTTTTGATACCTTTTATAGGACTTTTCATACCAAGTCTTTTAAATAATCTTATTTTAAAAAGAACAGTTTCGGACAATGTCACACTGCCTTGGAAATGCGGCATAGCAACTCTTAGTGCAGGTTCAATATACAAAGGTGTATTGGAAATCTATGGTACAAGCGGAACCTTTGAAATGGTTTATTTGATAATAGGAAGTTTTCTTTGCATTATGGCAGCTATTATTATGGCAGGTGGAAATGGAAAAACAAATAAAGATTGTGAAAGCAGCTCATAGTAAACAGGTGCAGATTCGATGGATTTCGAATTTGCACTTTTTTGATAAAAAACCTTGCCAAAGCAAGAAAAAAGAGTATGTTGTCAAAATAGATACAGATATTAATGTTAAAGTGCAAAAAGAGTCATATAATGTGAATATAGTATATTGACCTATAAATTAACTGTGAATTGATACTATTTTTGTTAAAAAACATATAAAAACTTATCTGTTACAAGAGATTATATTAGATATATAATTGTGTTATAATGATTACACAAAATTAAAGGAGGTTGCATTATGAATGCACATGATATTTTGAATAACCCTTTTTTAAATAAGGGAACTGCCTTTACACTTGAAGAGCGTAAAGAACTTGGCTTAG
>CAKAQP010000150.1 GCA_916720285.1 uncultured Lachnoanaerobaculum sp.
GAAATTTCGATGCCTTTACGAAGAAACGGGACATATACTTATGATTTCGGAGATTTTGACGATGTCGGAGAGTATAGATACAGTATCAGTCTGGTAAATGCAGATGATGAAAGATTTGCCTTTGACAGAAGAAATTATATTGTTCATATACAGGTATTGACAAACGGAACTGATATTTATACAAATACATATCTTGAGGACCCGAATGAAACGGCAAAGCCTGCTGCAGTGGATTTTAATGTAAAATATCTTGTAGAAATAGTATATCCTAACGAGAGGGATAAGAACAAAGGCGGCTCCGATACAGGGGATAATAATAGAAAAGATAATAATAAAGATAATAAAAAAGATAATAAAAAAAACGGTCAAAAAAATACAGATAAAAATAATAAAAAGCCATCAGATGATGAAAGCCGACCTGATAACAGAATAGATGGTGAGCCTTTAATTATCATAGATAAGCCGGATAATAACAAGCCCGATGATAATAATAAGGGTAAAATGATTGAAGTGGCAAAGAGGTTGCAAAAGGCTATTGTAAAGACAGGAGATGATAGCTCACTTAGCTTCTATACAACTCTGTTTTTTGTTTCAACATGTATTTTTATATTACTGTTTTTTAGAAGAAAGAAAAACCACCGGTAAATGGTATATTTTTACATGGTGGTTTTTTGTTATGATTTTAAATTCTCTTCACTTGGAGGATAGCCGAACTTAGCCTTGTATCTTTTGCTGAAATAAAATATATCGGAATATCCGCATTCTGTGGCTATATCCACTATTTTCATATTACTGTTTCGCAAAAGTTTTTTCGCCTTTTCAAGTCGGTAATCCGAGAGAGTTTGTTTTATCGTGCTGCCATATACTTTTTTAAACACAGTATTGATATAGGACGGATTTTTACCGATATTCTTTGCAATTTCTGCTACGGTGTAATCATAATTCGAAAAATTTCTTTCTATGTCTTCAAGTATCTGCTTTCCGATAAGCTGCTCCTTGGTTAAGATAGTGTTTAATCCCATACAGTCAACACCGATCTCAACTAAAATATTCTCAAGTTTTTCTATACAGGATATATCCTTTTCAAAAATATTTTCCTGCATATACTGAACCAAGGTGAGACTTTGCAGTATATGATACTTTATATCAAGACTGTTCAGTATTTCTCTGATAAGCTTGTAAAGTGTGGTGGCGTTATAATTTTCCAAAATATCCTTTGTATTTTCTTTTATAAAATTTGCATAAGACTCTTTATCCGAATTTGACATATATTTTATTACAGCCGGTCTTATATTACTTATATCTTTAGCTTGTAAGATCACATTTTCTTTTTTAAACAATCCTGATAACTTAGCTATGCTTTGGTCTTTTGGAATATTTTTAGAGGATTCAATAACATCAATGCATTTATCAAGGCTTTCTAAAAGAGCTTCTTCACTTATAGGCTTTGTAAGATAGTCAAAAACACCATAGCGCATCGCCTCTACGGCAAAATTAAAATCATTATATCCTGATAGAAGTATTATTTTTGTATTTAATTTATTTTCAAAAATATATCCGGCTACTTCAAGACCTGTGATCGATATCATTTTTATATCCATAAGTAAAAGATCGACTTTAGTAAGTGAAAGACATTTTATAACATCTTCTCCGTCTTCACATAATGAGACTATATCTATATTTGTCCTGTTATCGGATATAATTTTTTCAAGTCTTGCACGAATAAAATATTCATCATCGGCAATAACAAGTTTTATCATAAAAGCTCCTTTTTTATTTTAAAAGAAATACTGCATCCAAGGGTTTGATTCTCAAAGTCGAGCTTGTAATCAGTACCGTAATATAGCTTTAAAATCCTGTTTATATGCTTTAGAGCAAAGTGGTGGTTATCATCGGTTTCATCTTCAAGGATATGATTTAAATTATCCATATCTATTCCGAAGCCGTTATCAGATACTTTAAATAATATATTATCTTCGTCCTGATTTACTGTTATATTTATATTTCCCTTATACTTTAAACCCTTTATACCATGATAAATACTGTTTTCCACCAGTGGAAGCAGTATAAGTTTCGGGCATTTAAATTGCATTATATTTCTGTCACAGTAAATGCTGTATTCAAATTTGTCATGGTATCTTACAGACATTATATCAAGATAAGCCTTGCAAGTATGTAACTCTTCTTCTATATTCACAAAACTTTTTCCGAGGCTTAAACTTCCTCTGTAAAATTTTGAAAGATTCATCACAAGTTCCATTAAAGTTTGCTTTTCATCAAGACTTGCAAGAGAATATATATTGTCAAGAGTGTTGTAAAGGAAATGTGGCTTTATCTGTTCATTCACCTTATCTATCTCAATACGGTTTTTCTCTTTTTCAATATCTATCAATTTGTTCTTAAGTTCATTTTGAGACTTCAACATTATATTAAAATCCCCTATAAGTTCAATCATCTCCGGAGAGTCGGCTTCATAGGAAAATTCTTTCCAATTTCCTTTACTTACAAAGCGTGTATGTTCTACCAGAGCATAAATAGGTTTACTTAAGTTTTTGGCTATATTTTTTGACATAAAAAGTGCCAGTCCAAGAGAAAAGCATGCAGTTATAAAAAAAGCTATTCCTATAGTGAGCGCAGGCTTTATAAAAAAGAAAAGAGGAATAAAATGTACAAGTTTCCAAGGATATGATTTTAAAGGCATTGTATTTATAAAGCCGTAACTTGAAAAAATATGTCCTGATTTTCCTGATTTTACTGCACTTATTATAGTGTCCGTAAGAGTATTTTTCTCATTCAGATAGTCGGATTTACTTATAATATCATACTCATTATCTACAAGCAGATAAAGAGAACTTGAGGTATCAGATACCGCATATATATCGGATATGCTTTTTTCTGAGATTATAAGCTCTATGTAGCCGTAGAGGTCACCGCTCCTGTAGTCATATATCGGATGCACATATGAAAAAGTGTCAATCAAATTATCACTGGAAGTATCAAACTTTTTTGTGGCAAACCACTTGCCGCCTGTTACATGGATGGATTTAAAATCACTTGGATATTGTTTTCTCTCTGAACTCATAATGATACTGTAGTCTTTATCATATATACTGATACCGTATATATATGGTGCAGGATATATAAGTTTGTAAATTTCCAGGCTCATATTGATTTTTTGAGCTGAGAAACTGTATGTATTATTATAATAAGTATCAAAACTATGCTGTATAACATCATTGTTTAAAAGAAGTCTTGAATAGTGTGTAGCTGAAGTAAAGTAGTGATCCAGACGATTTTCTATATGGCTAAGCTGTATATCGGAAGCCTCAATTCTGTCGTCTGTATAATAAAACATAAATACAATGCTTGTAATAAAAAACAGTATGCCTACAGGAAGTAACACCATAAGCCTTAGACCGTTAAATAATTGTAAATAAATACTCTTACTTTTCAAACTCATCTCCTAAAAATAGCGATAAATAACCTTATATTTTAAACTTTGTCAAAAATATAATTATTGATATGCGTTTTAATCAAAAATTCATTGAAATAATTATACATTGGTGAGTTTAAAATGACAAGAAATCTATAAAAATTCCATAGGATGTAAGACTCTAAATTGCTATAATTTAATCATAAATTTTGTATCGTGTTTTTAAGGAGGAGTTTATGAAGTTAAAGAAAATTGCGATGCTGGGTATGACATTGGCACTTTCAATCGGAGCACTCACAGCTTGTGGCTCGGGTAACAACGGAGGAAGTGAATCACAAAAGGCGGCTGATTCCGCAAACGGTTCAGGAGATTCAAGTGAAAAGATTAAGATAAGACTGCTTACCCGTATGGCAGGAACTTCAGATATTGTAAAAATCTACAACGGTATTATAGATGAATTCAAGGCAAAGCATCCTGAAGTTGAGATAATTGATGACTCACAGGGTGATGAGAGTGCATTTAACAATATCTTATCAACAGATATGGCTTCAGGTAAAATGGCAAATATCTACCGTGTTCAGGGTGTTGCAAATCTTCAAAAGTATATTGATAACGGATTTTTATTGGATGTTACACCATATCTTGAAGCGGATCCTGAGTGGGGAAAGAGTTTTGCACCGGGAGCATTGTCATATTACAGTGTTCCGGGAAAAGAGGGAACATATGCGGTTCCTATGGAGTCGGGTCTTATAGGTGTTTATTATCATGAGGATATATTAAAAGAGGCCGGAGTTGAAAAATTCCCTGAGACATGGGATGAGCTTTTAGCAGCAATAGATAAGTTAAATGCTAACGGTGTTACACCTATTGCTTTAGGTGAGAGCTCAAACTACATGGGCGGACATTTACATGATCAGATTTTCTATAAGTGGCTTGGAACAGATGCTGCAAAGGAGCTTGGAAACAGAAGTAAGAAGTGGACAGACCCTGATGTTGTACAGACACTTCAGTATATCAAGGATTTAATTGATGCTAAGGCATTTGATCCTAATGCTGTAGGTATGCAGGATGATGTGGCGATGACAGCTTTCCAAAACGGCGAGGCTGCAATGGTGGTTACAGGACCTTGGATGATCGGAAGATTTACAGATCCTGAGAAGACACCTGTACATGAGGATATCAAACTTGCTAAATTCCCATATTTCAAGGAGAAACCGGAATACAAGAACTATGATATGCAGGTAATCAGTCCATATATGATAAACGGAAAGCTTGAAGGAAAAGAATTGGAGCTTACAATTGAACTTGTAAAAATGCTCACAAGCAAAGAAGCGGCAAAGAAATACGCAGAAGAAGCACAGTTTATTATGCCTATAGAGGGTGTTGACATTGACGAGAGCAAGGTAACTCCTTTATTTGTGGAAAGCATGAAGCTTGGTGCTACAAGTGAGGGTATCGGAGTTGATGTATTTGACTTTGATGAACTTACATCTATGCAGGACAGAACAAGAAACTCAATTATGAGCTTGTTTACAGGATCAAGTGCAGAGGAAGCTGCGGCTGAGATTCAGGCTGAGATAGATAATGCAAAATAAGAATAGCTTAGACCCGAAATATAGACTAAGCTTTTAGAGGTATTAGAGCTGTTTGATTTTACAAACAGCTCTATTTTAAATATTAAGGAGACAAAATGATAAAATTAAAAACCACCAAAGCAAAATTCACGATTTTTTTATTTATCTTGCCTGCATTACTCCTATATACGATATTTCAGCTGATACCTATAGCCGGAGGAATATACTTTTCCTTTGTAGAGTGGGACGGATTGGCAGGTACCAAGCTGACATTTGTAGGTTTTGATAATTATATAAGTGCATTTCACAATAAGCAGTTTATACTTTCACTTTCAAATATGGCAAGGATGGTTGTATTCAGTGTGCTTTTACACACACCAATAGCGCTTCTTTTAGCTGTGGCCGTAAATGCAAAGCTTAAAGGATATAGAGTGTTTAAAACAATATTTTTTGTACCGACTGTTTTTCCTATGACTGCAATAGGTCTTATGTGGTACTTTGTTTTTATGCCTACAGGCGCACTTAATACTTTGCTTACAAATATAGGATTGAAACAGTTTGCCATTCCTTGGCTGGTAAATAAAGCAACCGCAATGAATACAATTGTAGGTGTAAATGTTTGGGCCGGAATAGGTTATTATATGGTAATCATATTGGCAGGACTTACAGTAATTCCAAAAGACTTATATG
>CAKAQP010000151.1 GCA_916720285.1 uncultured Lachnoanaerobaculum sp.
ATAATTGCTATTAATTTTTTTCAAAATTTTCATTCACCTCCAACTTTTACATTTCTCTGATATTCATAGGTTCTATATGTCATAGTAAATAATTCTCTAATACCTATTGTTCCACTCTCATGTATAACATTTTCCGTTCCATCACCCATATCAAATGTTATCCTACCATTTAAGCCTGAACCATCTAATCCTATTACTGAAAGAGCATACAAATAATATTCACCATTTTTTGTTAGTTTGTGCATGTATGCTATGAGTTCCTCCAAATTCTTTATTTCTTCAAACTTCTCCATTCCTTCGCTCTCTGATATAGTCTTTGGTGGAATTGTAATTCCTGCTCCGTTCTCTCCACTTATCCTTATATGTTTCATATTGTCATTAAAATTATCTATATATTTCTGCATATTTTCATTTTCTATGATTTTGTAGTTATAAAGGCTACTTTTCTTCCCTGATATATAGTCTGCAATATCTTGGCTGACTATATCAGTAAAGCTTTCATTCTGATTCGTAATTATCCAACTTTTCCCTTTATTATCACTGCATTCCAAGTCCATTCCCAGTGTATCTGCCAGAATTACTGTAGTAGATATCTCATTATAGTATTTAAGTGCTCTATCTCTTCTTTTTTCATTCAAATACTCTATGCCAACTATCACTATAAACACTAAAGTCAATATACTTGTAATTACTAGGATTACCTTAAGTTTATTCTTCTCAATCGCATTCATATATTCCCCTTAGTTAAAATATTTCCATAATACTTTAATCGAAATTATTTTAATATTTTTCGAATAAATCTCCTAAATACAATACCCCATATTCATATATGATTTTTTCTTCTCCAGTATCTGATTTATATGTTATTCTACCACTAAATCCCGTTCCGTCTAATCCAACCACATAAAGAGCATACAGATAATATTCACCATTTTTTGTTAATTTGTGCATATATGTTGTCAGTTCATCTAAATTCTTTATTTCTTGAAACTCCTCCATTCCCTCTCCCTCAGATATAGTCTTTGGTGGGATAGGAATTCCTGCTCCGTTCTCTCCACTTATTCTTATATGCTTCATATTGTCATTAAAATTATCTATATATTTCTGTATATATTCATTTTTTATAATTTTGTAGTTGTAAAGACTCTGCTTCTCCCCTGATATATAATCTGTAATATCCTTAGTAACTATGTCAAGTAAACTTATATCACTCCCGTTTATAACCCAAGTATTCCCTTTATTATCACTGCATTCCAAGTCCATTCCCAGTGTACCTGCTAAAATTACTGTAGTAGATATTTCATTATAGTATTTAAGTGCTCTATCTCTTCTTTTTTCATTCAAATACTCTATGCCAACTATCACTATAAACACTAAAGTCAATATACTTGTAATTATTAGGATTATCTTAAGTTTATTTTTCTCAAATGATTTTTCCTGCTCCATTTTCTCCACTTATCCTTATATGCTTGTAAGTCCTATAAAAAAACTTGACTCCTTCATTTTGAAAGGTTCTTATATACTCTTATCTTCATAGGTTTTAGCAATTATTTGTGTCAACTTTCTTATTATTAACCTGCCCATGATATTTCTTCTCCATCAAAATAATCAACTAATCTCTCTTCCTCTATATAAAATTCACCTGTAGTACTTTCATAATCATCTTTTGTTGCATTAATATATCCCTTATCCCCATTCTCCGTTTTAAAATATATTAAGTTTTGCATATCTGTTTCGTATAAATACAAAGCCTCCCCTTTATGATATGTAGTTATTTCATAAACAGCTGTTTTATCATTATACTTATATGCTTTAAGCTCTTTCACTAATGTATGCTTAGAATCATTTATAATATAATTACCTTCTAAACTAAGCTTCAAATCAGAATTTATTAAATATATGCCTGTTGTATTTTGAAAGCCTATAATATATTTTCTATCTTCCACATATAAACCCAAATTTTGATATGCAGATTTTATATATCCGTCTACAGCTGACATATATACTATATTTTCTTTATTCAATCTATAGAACTCACTTATTCGTGTATCATTAACATAGTGAATTGCTATGCCAATACAATAATTACCATTGTTATCATTTATAATTACACTTTTCACACCCTCTTCACCATAGCCTATTGTTTTTTTATGATTATTTATCTCTACTGATATATAGCCATCCGCATCAATAAATACCTTTACTGAATCTGTCTCACCATCATTATCAATGTCAATTTCGTATTTCTTATCATATTCTATAAAATTTACAGCATATCCCTCTTTATTAATTTCATTTGTAATATCTTTTTTATGTATACTACAGCTGTTTATTATAAATAAAAGCAATATGATTATTTTCCTCTTTTTATAATTCATCATTTATTACCTCTTAACCTTGCAGTTCCAAAATCACCCCTGTACATATTTAATAGTATCTTATTATATTTAATAACATTTATGCCATAGCATTCTCCTACCACATAAATATTTTTTACGCGCTCATAATATTACCTTAATTATATCAAATCCTATACTATTTTTCATTTGTTTTTTGTTCTATTTTTATAATGTATATTCATATAAAAATATCTCTCTGTCAGAATAAGTCTCCACTATAATATTCTTACCAAAGATATTTCCGGTTGGTTCTGTAGGGAATAAAATTCATTATTTCTCGGTAGATCATTTAATTATTTAATATACTTGAAATCATATTCACCTGCATTGTAAGATTTCACCAATTCTTCACTGGACTTAAATCTACTATCCATGTATACTTTAGAATATAATATTTGCCGGTACTTCGGCAGATGTCCACTTGAAAGGAGAGAGTGTATGGAGATACCTTATAAGATTTATTTGGAAGAAAATGAGATGCCAAAATATTGGTACAATGTAAGAGCTGATATGAAGAATAAGCCGGCTCCGCTTTTAAATCCCGGAACACATAAACCTGTGACCTATGAAGAGCTGTCACATGTATTCTGTGACAAGCTTGTTAAGCAGGAGCTTGATGATACCACTGCTTATTTTGAGATACCTGAGGCAATCAGATCTTTTTACAGAATGTACAGACCTGCTCCACTTGTAAGAGCATACTGCCTGGAAGAAAAGCTTGGCACACCTGCAAAGATTTATTACAAATTTGAGGGAAATAATACCAGCGGAAGCCATAAGTTAAACTCAGCTATAGCTCAAGCCTACTACGCTAAAGAGCAGGGACTTAAAGGTGTTACTACAGAAACCGGTGCAGGACAATGGGGTACGGCGCTTTCTATGGCATGTGCATACTTTGGACTTGACTGTAAGGTATATATGGTTAAGGTATCCTATGAGCAGAAGCCTTTCAGACGTGAGGTTATGAGAACATACGGTGCTACCGTCACACCTTCACCGTCTATGGAAACGGAAGTGGGAAGAAGAATCTTAGAAAGGCATCCCGGCACCACAGGAAGTCTTGGATGTGCTATATCGGAGGCTGTAGAAAAGGCCACAACCACTGAAGGATACAGATATGTTCTCGGCAGCGTATTAAACCAGGTTTTATTACATCAATCAATTATCGGACTTGAGACTAAGGCCGCACTTGATAAGTATAATATCAAACCTGATATTATTATAGGCTGTGCAGGTGGCGGTTCAAACCTTGGCGGTCTTATATCTCCTTTCATGGGTGAGAAGCTTAGAGGTGAAAGTGATGTAAGAATTATAGCTATAGAGCCTGCATCATGTCCAAGCTTCACAAGAGGAACATTTGCCTATGACTTCTGTGATACGGGTATGATGACTCCGCTTGCAAAGATGTACACATTGGGAAGTGACTTTATTCCTTCACCAAGCCATGCCGGCGGTCTCAGATATCATGGAATGAGTTCTACTCTCTCACAGCTTTATCATGACGGTTATATGGAGGCTGCTTCAGTAAACCAGACGGATGTATTTAAGGCTGCAGAATATTTTGCAAGAACCGAGGGTATTCTACCTGCTCCTGAAAGCTCACATGCTATATATGCGGCTATTGAAGAAGCTAAGAAATGTAAAGAAAGCGGTGAAGAAAAAACTATTGTATTCGGACTTACAGGAACCGGATATTTTGATATGGTTGCTTATGAGAAATTCCATGACGGAAAGATGGATGACAGTGTTCCGACAGATGAGGAACTTAAAAAATATGCAGATATGCTGCCAAAGGTAGAGTAAAGAATAAGAGCTTTATTTCATAGTACACGATTATGAAATAAAGCTCTATTTTATTTATTCTCTATCAAATAATATATCGCACCGACAAGGCCAGCATCATTACCAAGTTTTGCAGGAACTATTTCAAGTCCTTCCACGAATCTTGGCATTACCTTTTCATGTACCTTTTTACTTAAGGCTTCTATAAACTCTTTTCTGCCACTTACTCCACCACCTATAATAACCTGTTCAGGATTAAAGATATGAACAAGTGAAATAATTCCAAGTGAAATATCATCCACCCAATTATCAACTACCTGCCTTAACAGACTGTTTTCAGGTAAGGCATCAAATATCTTTCTACCGTTGATATTTTCTTCAAAGTCTTTCGGAAAAGATGTCGGATTTTCCTTTTGCAGTTTTGAGACAATCCTTACAAGCGCTGTTGTGGATGCATATCTTTCAAGACAACCTACATTTCCGCATGAACAGCTCTCTCCGCTTCCATGTATCACGATATGTCCTATCTCTCCTGCCAGTCCTCTTTTTCCAAGCAAGATCTTATCATCAACTATAATACCGCCACCCACTCCGGTTCCTATGGTTATGGCAACGATATTTTTATAGCCTCTTCCCGCTCCTATCCATTTTTCACCGAGGGCTGCACTGTTTGCATCATTTACAACTATAGTTTTGACAGAGTATTTCTTTTCAAAGCTTTCCTTTATCTTTGATCCTACCCAATTCTTTATATGTCCCGCACTTCCGATAACTTCGCCTTTTTCGGAATCTATCTGACCTGTAGCGGATACACCTATTCCTGATATTTCAGTGAAAGCAAGTCCGCTTGAAGCCACAAAATACTCCGTTTTTTCCAAAACAGTCTTAAGTATCGGAGTTTCATATCCGTCAAATGAAACCGAGAACTCATCCCTTTGAAGTATGTTGCCGTTCTCATCAACAAGTCCGAACTTTGCTGCGGTTCCACCTATATCAATTCCCAAATACACTTTATTTATCATAGGAATTTCTTCTTGGCGTCAACTATCATTTTTGCCGCTGATTTTGCAATCTCTTTATCAGCATCTGTCAATGCAACCAAAGGTTTTCTTACGCTACCGATATCAAGTCCCTCATTAATTCTAAGAACTTCCTTTATCATAGCATACATATTTCCATATCCTGAAGTAAGAGCCGCTATAATGTCATTTACGCAGTACTGAATCTCATTTGCTCTCTTCATATCGCCTGCCTCTATACACTCATCCATTGCAAGGAAAAGCTCAGGCATTGCTCCATATGTTCCACCTATACCTGCTTTTGCACCTATTACTCTGCCTGAAACAAACTGCTCATCCGGACCGTTAAATACGATATAATCATCACCACCGTCTCTTACAAAGCCTTGAATGTCAAATACAGGCATAGAAGAATTCTTTACACCTATAACATTTTTATTCTCTCTCATCTTTGCATAGAGACCTCTGCTTAAAGCCACTCCTGCAAGCTGTGG
>CAKAQP010000152.1 GCA_916720285.1 uncultured Lachnoanaerobaculum sp.
AGGGTGAAGGATATTCAACTCCGGTTGATTACTGGATGCCTTTTAACGGAGGTATAGGTTTTCATGATGCACCTTGGAGATCCGCTTTCGGAGGTCAAATATACAGGACTTCTGGTTCACACGGTTGCGTAAACCTTCCGCCTGCAATAGCAAAGCAATTATACGATTATGTTGACACAGGTTTTCCTGTACTTTGCTACAATTTGGCACCGACTGTGGCAACACCTGAAACCACAGAGTCTTCATCTTCAAGTGAGAGCAGTGCGACAGAAGCGACTGTAGAACCGATAGGTGACACTACACAGGCAGGAGAAATAAAATCAGCTGTTGAAATAGGACAGTAACAGATGAGAGTAATTTCGGGAACTGCAAGAAGTCTAATTTTAAAAACTCCTAAGGGTACTTCCACAAGGCCTACCACCGATAAGATAAAAGAAACATTATTTAATATGATTTCAAATGAACTCTATAACGCCACCTTCCTTGACTTATTTGCGGGAAGTGGCGGAATAGGTATTGAGGCCTTAAGCAGGGGCGCAAAGGAAGCATATTTTTGTGATATAGACAAAGAGGCTATAAAGTGTATAAGAGAAAATCTTGAGCACACAAAGCTGATAGATAAAGCTACCATACTGAAGGGAAGCTTTGAATCAAATTTAGAGAAGATAAAAACACATGGAAAGAAATTTGATATCGTTTTTATCGATCCGCCATATCAAAAGGGATTTGAGGATAAATGCTTAGATATTTTAATAAATTCCACATTGATTGATGAGCATACATTGGTTATAATTGAAGAAGAATTTAAGACTGATACAACACATTTATCAAAGGACTGGTATATAGATAAGGTCAAAGAGTATAAGTCTAATAAACATATTTTTATGCATAAGCGAGGGTGACTATGGCTAAAGCTATTTATCCGGGAAGTTTTGATCCTATTACTAACGGACATATTGATATTATTGAAAGAGCATCAAAGATGTTTGACAAGCTTATTGTAGGAGTACTTATCAATAACACCAAAGATCCTCTTTTTACACCTGCTGAAAGAGTGGACATGATAAAAAGTGTAGTGGGACATTTGCCAAATGTGGAAGTTTTAGAATTTGCAGGATTACTGGTGGATTTTGCACATGAGCAAAATTGTAATATATTGGTCAGAGGGCTTAGAGTAATAACGGATTTTGAATACGAATTACAATTGGCTCAGACAAATAAAATAATTGCACCGAATCTGGAAACGGTTTTTCTTAGTTCAAGCTTGAAATACTCATATCTGAGTTCAAGTATTGTTAAGGAAATTGCTGTATATAATGGAGATATCAGTCATTTTGTAAGAGACCATATCAGAGAAATGGTAATGAAAAGACTGATTGAAAAAGGTTTGAGGAGAGAACATGAGTAGAATTGAACAGGTGATAACTGAGATAGAAGAGTTTGTGGAGAGGTGTAAAACCGTTGCACTGTCCAATTCAATAATAAAGGTAAATAAAGAAGAATTTATAGCCTTATTGAACGAGTTGAGACAGGAGATACCCGAGGAGGTCACACAGTCACAAAAAGTTATAAGCAATAAGGACAGCATTTTAACAGATGCAAAAAACAGGGCCGAGAAGCTTATGCTCGATGCGAATATTCAAAGTAATTCCATAAGGGAAGAGGCAAAGAGAAAGGCTGATGCAATTGTTCTGAGTGCAAGAAAAGAGTCTGATGCTATAATGAATGAGGCAAACAAGTTAAAGTCACAACTTGTAAATGAAAATCAAATTATGCAGACTGCATATGCGGAATCTGATAAAATATTGGAATATGCAAGAATGGAAGCCAACAACATTGTATATGATGCAAGAAATGAGGCCAACAGTGTCAGACAGGCGGCTATATCTTATACCGATGAGTTGCTTCAAAGTCTTCAGGGAATAATCTCGGGGACAATGATTGAGAGTCAGAACAGATTCAATCAATATTTGAGTTCATTACAGTTTTATACAGGAGAGATCGATAAGAACAGGCAGGAACTTGCAACCAGTATTGTTCCGGCAGATCAGAATACACAGGAATAATTATGGGGCTGTTGCTTGCAACAAGCCCTTTTTTGCGTAATAAGATTGATTTAGATTGAGGTATATATGATACAGGAAAAGGATTTACCGAAGTCCTATGTAGATGCCATGAAGGAGCTTTTAGAAGGAGATTATGATGCATATATCAAATCTTTGGATGAGAAACCCTATGTAGGTATCAGAACAAATTTATTAAAGCTTACCAAGGAAAAGCTTAAAGAGATTCTTGACAGAGATTTTAAAGAGATTCCGTGGGTCAAAGAGGGATTTTACTTTGAAGAAGAAAAGGGAGTACTGACAACACCTTCTTTAAGTAATATTGAAAAAATAAAGAGTATATCTAAAAATCCGTATTATTTTGCAGGGCTTTATTATATACAGGAGCCTTCAGCTATGACACCTGCAATGGTGGCAGGTATAAAACCGGGAGATAAGGTACTTGATCTTTGTGCCGCTCCGGGAGGAAAATCGACTCAGGCAGCATCATATCTTCAAGGTGAAGGTTTATTGGTATCAAATGATTTTTCGGCTTCCAGAGTAAAAGCGCTTCAAAAAAATATTGAGGTCAGCGGAATTGACAATGTTTTGATAACAAATGAAGATCCGAAGAATCTTTCAAAGGTGTATATTGAATATTTTGATAAGATAATAGTGGACGCACCATGTTCAGGTGAGGGTATGTTCAGGCGTGACAGTGCTGTTTTTAGGGCATATCTTGGAAGGGGTCCGGAGTTTTTCACAGGATTACAGGTAAGCATATTAAATGAGGCTGCAAAGATGTTAAAGCCCGGCGGAACTTTGGTATATTCCACATGCACATATTCTAAAGTGGAAGATGAGGGAAGCTTATCGGAGTTTTTAGAAAATCATCCTGACTTTAAAATAGATAAAATAAAACCGGATTTCGGATTTGAAGAGTCTAAAATTTTGCCGGGAACTATAAGACTTTTCCCACACAAGATAAAGGGAGAAGGACATTTTGTAGCAAGGCTTAAAAAAGATGATATAGCCGTTGAAAAAAATGAAAATAAAACAAAAGATAAAAAGAAGAGAAAAATACCGAAGCTTCCGGAAGAGTTACTTGAGTTTCTTGGGAAAATTAAAAGAGACTGGGATTATGAAAGAATCTTTATAAATAAGGATTATGCATACTATCTTCCAAAAGATGCTTTGATAGATAAGAGTTTACATTATATAAGAACCGGACTGCTACTTGGTGAGATAAAAAAGAACAGATTTGAGCCTTTTCAGGCATTGGCAATGAATATAAAGTTTGATGAATGGGAAAATCCTTTAAACTTAAGTGCAACGGATGAAAGAGTAATAAAGTATTTAAAGGGCGAAACCATAGAGGCTGATGATGAGTATATGGGAATCAGACTTGTATGTGTGGACGGATTTTCACTTGGATTTGTAAAGCAGAATAAAAAGAGCTGTAAAAATAAGTATTATCAAGGTTGGAGATGGATGTAATGATTGTCAGAGTTGATAAAATCCTTTCAGAGCTCGGTTTTGGAAGCCGTCAGGAAATAAAAAAATATGTAAAAGCCGGTAAGATAAGGATAAATGACAATATAGTAAAAAAGCCCGAGGAAAAACTAAACAGTGAAGTAGACAAATTATTCTTTGAAGGCAAAGAGGTGGTGGTAGAAGAGTTTGAAACCTTTATCCTTTATAAACCTGCAGGATATGTATGTGCCACAAAAGATAATGTACATAAAACAGTTATGGAGCTGATAGATTCAAAGAGAAAAAATGTTGTACCTGTAGGAAGACTGGACTTGGATACCGAGGGCATTTTGATACTTACAAATGACGGGGATTTAAATCACAGACTTGTATCACCTTCATCACATGTGGATAAGACTTATTATGCGATATTTGAAGGTAGACTAAATGAAAATGCCGTAGAGATGACAAAAAACGGGCTGGACATCGGTGAAGGTGAAGTATCCAAACCTGCAAATCTTGAAATTATATCCTCTAATGAAATAATGTTTACAATACATGAGGGTAAATTTCATCAGGTAAAGAGAATGGTAAAAGCTTTAGGAGGAGAGGTGACTTATTTAAAAAGAGTTGCCTTCGGAGGACTCAGACTTGATGATTTGAAACTGAAAAAAGGGGAAAGCAGAAAAATAACGGAGATTGAGATGGAGATGCTGAAGAGATGAAAAATAATATTTTAGACGCATGGATCATGGTTGAACATCTCTCTGAGGGAGATATAAGTCTTAGAGATAAAAAGAATCTGAGACTTGACGATTTAACAGATAAAAAATACTTTGATTATTTTAATTCATTGATTGAAAAAGCGAATATCAGAAGATATAAGAATTCAGGTTTGGTGTTTTATTTGGATATATTTGCCTTTAGCGAGGTGGTTGATTTCTTAAGGAAAACATATGGAATAGCAAAGCCTGAAGGCGATATAAATTACGGTGATAAATTCAGTATGGCACTGTATTTTGATAAAACCTTGCGCTATATTGATGAAAATTTATTTTTCAGTGCAAGCGCATATATGAGATATTATAAAAAAGTGCCTACAGAGTCGGAGTTTCATAAGTTTGAAGAGGATTTAAAAGATGAGCTGAAACAAAGATTTGAAAACTGTGAAGATAATCCTGAAAAATTTGATAAGACTGTTGAAACTGTTTTGAATAAATACGGAATCGATTTAAAGAATTGTCGTGTACAGCTTTTAAATAATATAGAAACCGATGCCACAAATCTTCATTCTTTTTTCGTGGACGATTTGATAAAGGCTAAGAGAATTGATAATAAAAATCTGAATGATTACCTTTATGGAAAAACAGCCGGAAGGAAAAATTTGGACAGCAAAAAAGATTCTTACGGGTTTAATAAGACAGAGTTTGAAAAGATTTTAAGTCCTGAAAATTATCCTCTCGGAAGATTCCCAAGCAATACAAAGTTTGCGCTTTCATTTATGCAGCAGGTAGCTGTAAATCTTACTATAGGGTATGACAATAATCAAATGAGAAGTGTAAACGGACCTCCGGGTACGGGTAAGACTACACTCTTAAAAGATATATTTGCACAGCTTATCGTAGAGCAGGCTTTTGATATATGCGGATTGTCTGAAAAGTATGTGAAAGGAAATGAGCTGACAAGATATTTTGATAAAGCTTCCATAGGCGAGCTTCCTTGGCGTATTGCAAAAAACAATATAGTTGTAGCAAGTTCAAATAACGGTGCGGTTCAAAATATTGTAAATGAACTGCCTCTAAAAGAGGGCATTGATGAGAATATTTTGCCTGAACTTGAGTCTATAGACTATTTTAAAGAGATTGCAAACAAGAATGTAAAAGAAAATTGGGTAAAGGAAGACGGAAAGAGTAAAAAAGAACTGATACTTGAGGATACCGGTGAAGAAAAGTTCTGGGGCTCCTTTTCTCTTGAAGGCGGTAAGTCCGACAATATGACCAATATACTCAACAGGATTGAATGTATAATAAACTGTCTTGAAAATGAGTATGAGCCGGATGATGAAATTTATAATAAATTTAAAACTCAATATAAAAAAGTATCGGGACTTAGAAATGATGCAAAAAGCTTACAAAATAAGTTTGACGCTTATTATAATGCAAAGTCCGAACTT
>CAKAQP010000153.1 GCA_916720285.1 uncultured Lachnoanaerobaculum sp.
ATGTGACCAGCTGTAGAGAGGGTTGCCTATAAGCTTTGGCATAGTAGCGGCCCATGCGTCAAACTTTTCTCTGTCTGTAGATTCGTTTCCGGTTATAAGCTTTTCAGGTACACCGTTTGATCTGATCTGACGCCATTTGTAGTGGTCACCTCCAAGCCAAACCTGTGTGATATTGTCAAATTTTTTGTCTTCATATATTTCCTGCGGATTGATATGACAGTGATAGTCGACTATCGGCATCTTTTCTGCATAGTCGTGATAAAGGTGTTTTGCTGTTTTTGTATCAAGTAAAAAATCCTGATCCATAAAATTGTTCATGTTAACCTCCTTAGCCAAACGGCTGTATAAAGTAAAATTTATAAATAACTACATTTTCAGTAGTCATATGCATATTAAGTTTGAGAGTATCAATTCTTAGATTTAAAAGTATCTCTTTCTATAATAGACGGCTCAAGTATGTAGATATTTTCAGGAGATTGTCCGTCAAATACCTCCAAAAGTGTTTTTACACTTTGACTGCACAAATCAAAAAGCCTTGAGTCAACAGTGGTAAGCTCGGGATATGACATTTTTGAAAAAATAGAATTATCATATCCTATTATTGAAAGCTGATCAGGGACCGAAATACTGTTTTGTTTTGCAAATTTTAATGCAATCATTGCAAGAAAATCATCTGAGGCAATTATGCCGTCGGGGAAAAAAAACTCTTTGGTAAACTTTTCAAGCGAGAGATTAATGCTTTCTATATCATTTTCCTCACATAAAAGAGTAGCATAGTTTTCGCTTTTGATTTTCAGCTCTTTACATCCTGATATAAACCCGTCCAGCTTTCTTTTGGCGGATTGAGACGTGGAGTTGTAAAGAAAGAGGAGTTTTCTTTTGCCGGTATTATATAACATATTTGCACTTATTTTTGTAGCATTAAAATCGTCATAATACGAACAATATATATTCTCACCCTCCAAAAATCCGTTTATTAAAAATATCGGCAAAGATTTTGCTGTACTTTTTATCAGACTTTTATTGTCTTTTGCAGATATATATTTTGAACCTATCATAATAACGGCATCCACACTTTTTGAAATAAGTATATTTAAATATTTTTTGAGATTCTTTGTATCATATCCACTGCAACATAAAAGTGAGTCATAGCCGTTTTCCCTGAGCATTTTCTCAAAATAGGACAGCGCTCTTGCCACATAGATATCGGAAGGATCCGAACATAGTATACCTATAGTTTTCATAGTATTTAGTCCAAGTCCTCTGGCAAATACATTCGGAGTATAGCCAAGCTCCTCCATAATATCATGGACTTTTTTTCTGGTTTTTTCGCTTACCTTCGGGCTGTCGTTGATAACTCTTGATACTGTAGCTATGGAGACATTTGCCCTGTTTGCAATATCATATATATTCATAATTCACCATTTTAGTATCCGGATTATACAGCATATAAATACACTGTATAAAAGTTAAATGTAAGTCTCATGTTTACAAAGCATATCTACCTTGACAAGGGATAAAAGTCCCATGTATAATGCGATTGTAAACGCTTACATTTATTATAAACTCAATATGAGTATTTGGCAAGGAGATAAAGGAAATGGATTATATCAAAATCAATGATTTAGATAATGTATGTGTGGCATTGAATGCATTGCCAAAGGGAGAAAAAATCACAATCGGAAGCGACAGTATAGAGACAAACAGTGAAATTCCTGCCGGACATAAGGTGGCACTTAAGGATATCAAAGCCGGTGAGGATGTTATAAAGTATGGAAACAGGATTGGGATTGCAAAAGAGGATATAAGAAAAGGTGACTGGATACATACTCATAATATAAAAACAGCACTTGGTGATTTGCTGGAATATAAATATATTCCAAAGGTTAAAGAGATAAAAGAAACTTCTCATGAGACTTTCCTTGGATTTAAGAGAAAAAACGGAAAGGTGGGAGTAAGAAATGAAATATGGATTATACCTACAGTAGGCTGTGTCAATAATGTGGCACAGGCAATTGAAAGAAAAGCAAAGTCTCTTATAAAGGGAAGTGTGGAAGATGTAATAGCTTTTGTACATCCATATGGCTGCTCACAGATGGGGGATGATCAGGAAAATACAAGAAATATACTTGCGGATATGATAAATCATCCTAATGCGGGAGGTGTACTTGTACTGGGGCTTGGTTGTGAAAATTCAAATATTCCCTTACTTAAAGACTACCTCGGTGATATAGATGAAAACAGAGTGAAGTTTTTAGTATCGCAGGAAGTTGAAGATGAGATAGAAACAGGACTTTCTCTTATAGAAGAACTTATAAACAATATATCCGATGAAAAGAGAGAAGAAATAGATGCAAGCGAACTTATAATCGGAATGAAATGCGGAGGCTCTGACGGGCTTTCGGGAATAACAGCAAATCCTATAGTCGGAGAGTTCTCAGATATTCTTATTTCAAAGGGAGGAAGCACAATACTTACTGAAGTACCCGAGATGTTTGGAGCGGAAACTCTTTTGATGGAAAGATGTAAGGATAAGGAGACTTTTGAAAAGACGGTAGCCCTTATCAATGATTTTAAAATGTATTTTAAAAATCATAATCAGACAATTTATGAGAATCCTTCACCGGGAAATAAGGCAGGCGGTATATCCACACTGGAAGATAAGTCTTTGGGCTGTACACAGAAGTCGGGAAGTGCTAAAGTGGTAGATGTACTTGATTATGGAGATACCGTAAAAACAAAAGGACTTAATCTGCTTTCATCACCGGGAAATGACCTGGTAGCCGCTACGGCACTTGCAATGAGCGGAGCTCATATAGTGCTCTTTACAACAGGAAGGGGAACACCTTTTGCCTCGCCGGTTCCGACATTAAAGATAGCTACCAACTCAAGACTTGCAAAAGGCAAGGGGAATTGGATAGATTTTAATGCCGGAAGAATGGTCGAGGATAAAACAAAGGAAGAGCTTGCAAATGAGCTTTTTAAACTTGTGCTGGATGTGGCAAGCGGAAAGAAAGTAAAGTCTGAAATTGCGGGATTCCATGATTTTGCAATCTTTAAACAGGGGGTAACTCTTTAGTGAAAATAAATCGAACCACTGAAAGAAGTATACAAATAATGCAACTTATAGCTAAATCCGGAGAAGGTCTTGAAATGGATGAGATCTGTGAGAAGCTGTCCATTCCAAGAACCAGTTGCTATGACATACTGGTAACTTTGGTTCATATGGGAATGCTTGAAGTAAACACCGGTATTAAAAGAAGCTATAAGATAGGCATAAATGCTTACAGAATCGGTATGAGCTATACCAATAACAGAAATATTTCTGAAATCATAGCGCCTGCACTGAAGGAGCTTTCAAAGGAACTGCAGAAGACCTGCTTTTTCGGTGTACTGGAAGGTAATAAAATAGTATATATATCAAAGTGTGAGCCGGAAAACCCTATAATAACCACGGCGACTATAGGTACTAAGAATCCGGTATACAATACTTCTCTCGGAAAAGCCATACTCAGTACTATGAGTGAAGACAAGATAAGAAGTATAGCCGGGGAAATAGATTTCAAGCCTGCAACAAGATTTACACTTACAGATGCGGATGCTCTTGTGGAAAATGTCAAGCTCTCAAAAAAAAGGGGATTTGCGCTGGATGAGAGAGAGCTTGAAGAACATATGGAATGTGTCGGAGTACCTATATTTGATGAAAAAAGAGAGTGTATAGGAGCTGTATCGGCTTCAAGTCTTTACAGAAAAGATGAGGACTATTTGGCGCTTGGAGAGATATTAAAAAAAAGGGGACTTGAAATATCAAAATCTTTAGGTTTTATGCCTTGACAAGGATAAAAAAGTTAACTACAATCAATATATCGCAAATGTGAATTACTATTCGTATATACGAATATTTATATATTGTTTATGGAGGTTCAAATGAGAAAAGAACAGGTTCTTACAAGAATGAAAGAAGATTGTCTGGTTGCCGTTGTTCGTGCAAAGAACAAAGAGCAGGGAGAGAAGGTCATAGATGCTATTGTTGCAGGAGGAATCAATTTTATTGAGATCACTATGACTATGGACGAAGGTAACCCTGTAGAGTTTATACAGTTTATGTCAGAGAAGTACAGAAATAATGAAAAGGTAGTTATCGGTGCAGGTACGGTACTTGATCCCGAGACAGCAAGAGCGGTAATTTTGGCAGGTGCAAACTATGTTGTAAGTCCGGGACTTAATGTAGAGACAATCAAGCTTTGCAACAGATACAGAGTTCCTATGCTTCCGGGCGTTATGTCACCTACAGAGGCTATCACAGCGCTTGAATCAGGATGCGATATCATAAAAGTATTCCCGGGGAATGTAGTAGGACCGGGTGCGATCAGCTCATTTAAGGGACCTCTTCCACAGGGAGATTTCATGCCAAGCGGCGGTGTGGATGTTGACAATGTAGATAAGTGGTTAAAGGCCGGAGCATGTGCGGTAGGCACAGGTTCATCTCTTACAAAGGGTGCGGCTACAGGTAATTTTGCGGCAATCACGGCAAAGGCAAAGGAATTTGTTGAGGCGGTAGCGGCTGCAAGAAAGTAAGATTTTATTTTGAATGGAGAAAATATGGCAAAGATAGTTACAATGGGAGAGATAATGCTAAGATTATCAACTCCAAATAATGAGAAGTTTATTCAGGCGGATGAGTTTGATATCAATTATGGCGGCGGTGAGGCAAATGTTGCCGTTTCACTTGCAAACTACGGACATGAAGCGGATTTTGTAAGTGCATTACCAAAGAATCCTATAGGTGATGCGGCTATTGCAACTCTTCGCAAGTACAATGTAGGAACAAAGCATATCTCAAGAAGCGGAGAGAGAGTAGGTATCTACTTCCTTGAGACAGGTTCAGCTATGAGAGCTTCAAATGTAGTATATGACAGAGCTCATTCTTCTATTTCGACAGCTAAGGTTGAAGAGTTTGACTTTGACGAGATTTTCAAAGATGCCGATTGGTTCCATTTTACAGGTATAACACCTGCAGTTTCAGATTCTGCCGCAGAGCTTACAGAGGCTACTCTTAAGGCTGCAAAGAAGGCAGGAGTTACAGTATCTGTAGACCTTAACTTCAGAAAGAAACTCTGGTCATCAGAGAAAGCAAAGAAAATAATGACAAATCTTATGCAGTATGTAGATGTGTGTATAGGTAATGAAGAGGATGCCGAGAAGGTTCTTGGATTTAAGCCGGGCAATACAGATGTTACGGCCGGAGAACTTGAGCTTAGCGGCTATGTGGATATCTTCAATCAGATGTGTGATCAGTTTAAGTTCAAGTATGTGATCAGTTCACTTCGTGAGAGCTTTTCAGCTTCAAACAATGACTGGTCAGCATGTATCATGGACGGAAGCACAAGAGAGTTCTATCACTCAAAGAAATACCATGTAACCCCGATCGTAGACAGAGTGGGTGGAGGTGATTCATTTGCAGCAGGTGTTATCTGCGGTCTTTGCGATAAAAAAGACTTTAAGTCCGCCCTTGAGTTTGCTGTAGCTGCCTCAGCTCTTAAGCACACAATACCGGGAGATTTCAACCTTGTAACAAGAGAGGATGTTGAGAGCCTTGCAGGTGGAGACGGATCGGGTAGAGTACAAAGATAATCAAAGTTTATATGTATTTTCC
>CAKAQP010000154.1 GCA_916720285.1 uncultured Lachnoanaerobaculum sp.
TCCTGTTGCCATCAATGAATAAGGAACAAGTCTGTCTGCAAGTCTGTTTGCCATATTTTCTGTATTTGATTTAAGCTTTTCGCTTTCCTCAATCATAGATACGATCTTATCATATCTGCTCTGTCCTGTAGTTGCGGCTACCTTTAAAAGACATTCACCCTCTTCAACAACAGTTCCGGCATATACTCTGGATCCAGTTCTCTTTTCTACAGGTACCGACTCACCTGTAAGAGATGCCTGGTTTAACATAGCCTCTCCGCTTACCATCTCTCCGTCAACAGGTACTATATTTCCTGTATGTACTCTGATGGTATCACCTGACTGAATCTGTGAAATAGGTACTGAAACCTCACCGTCATCTGTTACAAGCCATACTTTGTCTACATTTAATGACATGCTTCTTGCAAGGTCGTCTACAGACTTCTTATGTGTCCAGTCCTCAAGCTCATTACCTACACTAAGTAAAAGCATAAGTGAACCTGCTGTTGAGAAATTACCCTGTGCAATAGATATTCCTATTGAAAGTGCATCAAGCAAATCAACCTCAAATTTTAACTTGAACAGACATTTAAGTCCTTTATAAATATATGGAACAGACTTAACAATTGTATAAATATTGTTGATGATGTTTGGGAAGAACATATTTCTCACACCTGTAAACATGAGCATTCCCACCATCTTCTCCTGAAAATCTCTTGTAATCTGTCTGCCTGAAGTACTTGGCATACTCTCAAGTAAGGCAGTATTATTATAATCAAATTTTTTAAGTTTATTTATAACTGCGTCTCTTTTATTATCCTTATAATAAATAGCAACATCGCAGGTTCTTTCATATACAACGGCTTTTCTGATAAATTCAAAGCCTTCCAAATAATATTGAAGCATATCCGCTTCTTTTACCGACATTCTTTTTTGAGCCATGCGCACACGCATTCTTCTGTTTGACTCGTGTAAAATTTTACAATTCACTTTTTATCCCTCTACATCTTTTTATAACTTAAGGAAGAGTCAGACTCTTCCTTATACTAAAAACTTTATATTACTGATAAGAGAAATTACTCTTCGATGTTTCCTTCAGCTTCCTTTGCTGCACGCTCCTCATTGATATCCTTAGCTTCTGCTAAAATATCACTTGCATTCTCCTGTACACATGAAACTGTATCCATTACACACTCCTTCATACGAAGTACTGCTGCTGTTCCCTGTGCATATGCCTTCTTTGCATCCTTGCTTGAAAGCAACTTAATTCCTGCTGTACCGAAAAGTGTACCTGCTGCAAATAAACCGAACTTCTTCCATCCAAAACCGTTAAGTAAAAACATATTAACCTCCTTAAGTTAGCGTTAACTAATTTTAACAATTATATTTTATAAAATTTATTACGGTAATAATATATCATAAACTTAAATTCTTGTAAATAGAAAATTTGCTCCAAAATAGGACTTTTACTTGTGAATATTGTATTTTTTTAAGTACTTTTTAGTTAGTTTTTGCTAATATTCGGTAAATTCAGTAAGTAAACTCTAACTTTTCCTTAAAAAAATCTTGCATTTAATGTTAGCATATGCTAACCTATAGAATGTATTTGACATGTTTCATGAAAAGGAGGAGTTATGATGCCATTACTTATGGCTAACTTAGGTGAAGAATACACAATAAAGCAAATCGGAGGTCGTGAAAAAGATAAGACTTTTTTAGCAACCCTTGGCTTTGTTGTTGACGGCAAAATCACTGTTGTCAATGCTATGGCAGGAAACTTGATAGTTAATATCAAGGATTCAAGAGTAGCAATCAGCAAGGAATTGGCCTCAAAAATAATGATCTAAGTTGCCTGACAATTTTAGGTAGTAGAGTGTAAGCAGCTTATTTACATTCGCCAATGGAATTTCCATTGTATGTTTTCAGAAATCACTTATTATAATGCGGAAAGGAGAATAGAATGGATACTTTAAGAGATGTAAAAATCGGTGAGACTGTTACTGTTGCCAGAGTTCATGGCGAAGGTCCTGTAAAAAGAAGAATCATGGATATGGGTGTAACAAAGGGTACAACTATTCATGTACGTAAGGTAGCGCCTCTTGGTGACCCTATTGAGGTTACTGTTAGAGGATACGAGCTTTCTATCAGAAAAGCAGATGCGGAAAATATTGAAATAAAAAGATAAGGAGCTAATATGGCAATCAGAATTGCGCTTACCGGAAACCCAAATACCGGTAAAACTACTTTATTTAATGCCTTGACAGGTTCAAACCAGACAGTTGGAAACTGGCCCGGTGTTACAGTTGAAAAGAAGGAAGGAAAACTTAAAGGACATACAGATGTTATTATTACAGACCTTCCGGGTGTTTATTCCCTCTCTCCATATACATTGGAGGAAGTTGTAGCAAGAAACTATGTTCTCAATGAAAAGCCTGATGCGATACTTAATATCATCGACGGTACAAACCTTGAGAGAAACTTATATCTTACTTCACAGGTTACAGAGTTAGGTGTCCCTGTTGTTATCGCTGTAAACATGCTCGATGTACTTGAAAAGAGCGGAAACAAGCTTGACCTTGATAAAATGAGTGAAAAACTTGGATGTCCTGTTGTGGAAATATCCGCACTTAAGGGTACAGGTGTTATGGAGGCTGCAGAAAAGGCTATCGAGATAGCAAAGAGCCACACCCTTCCAAAAGAAAAACATGAGTTTGATAAGAATGTAGAGGATGCTATCAAGGATATCATTGCTCTTCTTCCAAGCAGCGTACCCGAGCTTCAAAGAAGATGGTACGGTGTTAAGTTGTTCCAAAGAGATGACAAGGCTATGGAGCAGTTAAATCTTTCAGACAGCACATTGGCTG
The DNA here is from genome assembly GCA_916720285.1 of uncultured Lachnoanaerobaculum sp. Lineage (GTDB taxonomy): Bacteria > Bacillota > Clostridia > Lachnospirales > Lachnospiraceae > Lachnoanaerobaculum. Next base: position 2,844 of record CAKAQP010000154.1, read on the forward strand.
AAATTGAAAAGATTATAACAAAATGTGAAGATACTATGGATGATGAAGCTGAAAGTATTATCACATCTGAGAGATACAATTATATCTCAACAGTTATTGCAAGTTTTTATAAGGTTAAGAATAAAGACTATGTAAGTATTTCAGATAAGATCGATAAGATAGTTACAAACAGAATTTTGGGTCTTCCGATATTCGCGGCTATCATGTTTGTCGTTTATTATATTTCAATTACCACTGTAGGTACATCAATGACCGACTGGGTAAATGATGTTTTGTTTGCAGAAATTATTCAGCCGGGTGTTCAAGGTTTCCTTGAATCTGCCGGTGTTGCCGAGTGGCTTGTAGGTCTTATTGTGAACGGTATTATTGCCGGTGTAGGTGCCGTACTCGGATTCCTTCCTCAGATGCTTACACTCTTCTTCTTCCTCGCTTTCTTAGAGGGCTGTGGATATATGGCGAGAATTGCATTCGTTATGGACAGAGTATTCAGAAAATTCGGACTTTCAGGAAAGAGCTTTATTCCAATCCTTATAGGTACAGGTTGCGGTGTTCCGGGAATTATGGCTTCAAGAACTATTGAGAGTGAGCATGACAGAAGAATGACGGTTATTACAACCACATTTATTCCATGTTCTGCAAAGCTTCCTGTTATAGCACTTATATCAGGTGCATTGTTTGATAATGCCGCGTGGGTTGCTTCATCAGCTTACTTTGTAGGTATTGCCGCTATTGTCGTCTCAGGTATCATGCTTAAGAAGACCAAGCTGTTTTCAGGCGATCCTTCACCGTTCGTTATAGAGCTTCCTGCATATCACCTTCCTACAGCAGGTTCAATCCTCAGATCAATGGCTGAAAGAGGTTGGAGCTTCATAAAAAAGGCAGGTACAGTTATTACACTTGCAACTATCCTTATATGGTTCCTCAGCTATTTCGGATTTGTAGACGGTTCATTTACATATCTTGCTGAAGATCAGATGGATTTATCGCTACTTGCAAATATCGGAAACACATTTGCTTGGATTTTTGCTCCTCTCGGATGGGGTACATGGAAGCCTGCAGTTGCAGCTATCACAGGACTTATGGCAAAAGAGAATGTCGTAGGTACATTCGGTATTCTATACCATGTATCTGATGTCAATGCCGACACAGGTGAGGGTATCTGGCAGCTTTTACGTGCCGACTACACACCTATCTCAGCATATTCATACCTCGTATTTAACCTTCTTTGTGCTCCTTGCGTTGCAGCTATGGGTGCTATCAAAAGAGAGATGAGCAGTGTAAAATGGTTCTGGACTGCTGTAGGATATCAATGTGGATTTGCATATATAGTCGCAATGATTATATATCAGGTAGGTTCACTTATCCTTACAGGTAAGTTCGGTGTCGGTACAATATTCGGATTTATCGGAATCGTAGCTATTATTTACGGTCTTGTACGCAAGCCTTATGAAGAAAAAAAATAAAGCTTACGCATAAACCGTTTCATTAAAGAAAGGAGATCATTATGGCAGCAACAGTTATTATTTCAGCTGTGTTGGTCGGTGTAGTGGGTCTTATTGTAAGATCTATTTATAAAGATAAGAAAAACGGGAAGTCCTCTTGTGGTGGAGGATGTGGCGGTTGCTCAGGCAGCTGTCATACCTGATTCTTTATTCAAATATTTGAGTCCAATTAAAAGAAAGAGCCCCGGCATTTGCTAGGGCTTTTCTTTTTTACCAAGTCTGATATTTTCTATTTTTTCTTTTAACTCTCCTTCTAAAGAATCAAACAATCTGTTTGTAACTGAAGTCTTTTCTATATGTTCTTTTCTGAAAGCCTCTTTAGTATCCTCAAGATCCTTTAAAAACTCCCTTGCTGAGATAAGTATTGCCCTCTTACCTCTTATAATAATCTGCTCAATGCCGTCTGATGTTGCTACGGTGACATCATATCTTTTTATCATTTCATGTGTTGTCTTTTCTATATACTGATCGGCTGTTTCCGCAGTCTTTGTATATACCACATATACACCCGAGAAATTCTGCACCTCCGTAGGATGATTTACAAGCCTGTAAGCATCAAATACCAGAATAATCTCATAGTCCTTGTAGGCCTTATAATCTATCAGAAGTTCAATCAGTCTGTCTCTTGCCGCATCTATATTTATCTGTGCAAGTTCATTTAACGACTTTGAAGCAAAAATAATATTATATCCGTCAACCAGCAAGTAATGTTTCTTTTTTGCTCTTTCTTTATAAACATACTCTTTTTCAGGTGTTCTCTTTACAGGTGCATCCCAGTCTCCTATTCTTGGAATCACCTTACCGTATGTTCTTTCAAATATGGCCATAAGCTCTTCTCTGTCGGCTTTTGTGGCATCATAGGTGGAACGTACCGTCTCTATTTTTTCCTCTTCTTTTACAAGCTCAAATTTCTTTAGAGGCAAATGCATATAGTTAAATACTTCACTCCATGGCACTATAAAGCTCTCACCATGAGAACAAAATACGGAGTCCGGAGTATTCTTTGTATCAAACTCCGCAATATACGAACTGCTCTCTATAATCTTATCCGCATTATGGCATGGTAAAAATCCTCTTAGACCAAAGCCTATCTGTCCAAGTCCTTTGGTATATGATAAAAGCGTACTTCCATAGTTTTGTATATTAACAGTAGGCGCATATCCCGTCACTCTGAGAGTCTCTCCACCCTCATAGCTTATATCCTCTGCATTCATATTATTTAAATCATTTAAAAGCCTGCCAAGTGAAGTCATAGGTATGTTTATTTCAAAATCATAGTACGGCTCCAATAAAAC
>CAKAQP010000155.1 GCA_916720285.1 uncultured Lachnoanaerobaculum sp.
GATAATATAGAAGAGGTAAGACGAGCTATCAATAATTTAAATATTGATATAACTCAGGGCGATTTTGTAGCTGTTTTGGGACATAACGGCTCGGGAAAATCCACATTTGCAAAACATTTAAACGGTATATTATTACCTACAGAAGGTACTGTATTTATCTCAGATTTGGATACGGCAAATGATGAAACACTTCTTGATTTGAGAAAGATGGTGGGAATGGTATTCCAAAACCCCGACAATCAGATTATAGGAAATGTAGTGGAAGAAGATGTAGCATTCGGACCTGAAAATATCGGTATTCCGACAGATGATATGTGGAAGAGAGTGGATGCCGCACTGGAAGCGGTAGGTATGACTGCTTACAGATATAAATCTCCAAATAAACTTTCAGGTGGACAAAAGCAAAGAGTGGCTATAGCCGGCATTATGGCAATGAAGCCGAAATGCATTGTACTTGATGAGCCTACAGCGATGCTTGATCCGAACGGAAGAAAAGAAGTTATAAAGACGGTTCTTGAACTAAATAAAAAAGAAAATATCACGGTAATACTGATTACTCACTATATGGAAGAGGTTATAGAAGCCGACAGAGTTATAGTTATGGATGAGGGTAAGATAGTTATGGACGGAACACCGAAAGAGGTTTTCTCACATGTGGAGGAATTAAAGAAACTCAGACTGGATGTACCAAGTACTACAGAGCTTGCATTTGAACTTAAACAATCAGGACTTGATTTACCTGACGGTATACTTACATTGGATGAGCTTGTAGATAATCTTTTACCGATATTAAAATAATTACATTTGGAGATAATAATGCAAGATAGTGTGCAAATAGAAGCAAAGAAATTAAACTTTATATATGGAGAAGGTACTGCATTTGAACAGTATGCAATAAAGGATGTATCATTTTCCATCAAAAAAGGAGAGTTTGTAGGTATTATCGGACATACAGGCTCCGGAAAATCCACTTTGATACAGCATTTGAACGGGCTGATAAAGGCAACTTCAGGTGAACTTTATTTTAACGGTGAAAATATATATGTAGCTAAGTATGATATGAAACTTTTAAGGCAGAAGGTGGGTTTGGTTTTCCAATATCCCGAGCATCAGCTTTTTGAGGTGGATGTACTTTCAGATGTTGAATTCGGTCCAAGAAATCAAAAGTTACCGGAAGAAGTGGTTGAAGAAAGGGCAAAGGAAAGTCTTTCTTTGGTAGGACTTGATGAAAGTTATTATAAAAAATCACCTTTTGAACTTTCAGGAGGACAAAAAAGAAGAGTGGCAATAGCCGGAGTTTTAGCTATGAATCCGGAAGTACTTATATTGGATGAGCCTACAGCAGGGCTTGATCCTAAGGGAAGAGATGAACTTTTTGACGAGATCATAGAATTGAAAAAATCAAGGGATATGACAGTCATTTTAGTTTCTCACAGCATGGAAGACGTAGCAAAGTATGTTGACAGATTACTTGTTATGAATGCCGGTGAACTTGTTTTGGACGGTACACCTAAGGAAGTTTTTAAGAAGTATAAATATCTTGAGAGCATAGGACTTAGTGCGCCGGGAATAACTTATATAGTGGAAAGACTTAAAAAAGAAGGTATAGACCTGGGAGACGATATTACTACAATAGAAGAAGCCAGGGATACGATACTTAAATATATTAAGAGGAAGGATAAAAATGCTTAGAGATATTACATTGGGACAGTATTACCCAATAGATTCTGTAATACATAGACTTGACCCAAGAACCAAGCTTTTTGGAACGATGATTTTTATTATTTCTCTGTTTATAGCAAACTCATGGCCGGGATACGCTTTGGCAACACTATTTTTGGTGGTTGCTATTTCGCTTTCAAAGGTACCGGTAAAATTTATGGTAAAGGGGCTGAAAGCTGTCCTTATACTTTTGATTATCAGTGTCAGTTTTAATCTGTTTTTGACTGACGGAGAAGTAGTATTCAAACTATGGATAATTAAGATAACAAAAGAAGGTATCAGAGTTTCAATATTCATGGGACTGAGATTGATTTTCCTTATAGTGGGATCATCTGTAATGACCTTGACTACGACTCCGAATGCACTTACAGACGGTCTTGAAAAAAGTATGGGATTTTTGAAAGTCATAAAGATACCGGTGCATGAGATATCAATGATGATGTCAATTGCGCTTAGGTTTATTCCCATATTGATAGAGGAAACAGATAAAATAATGAAGGCTCAGATGGCAAGAGGTGCCGATTTTGAGTCGGGAAATATAATACAAAAAGCAAGGGCAATGGTACCTCTGCTTGTACCGCTTTTTATTTCAGCAATGAGAAGAGCTACAGATTTGGCTATGGCGATGGAAGCCAGATGTTATCACGGCGGTGAGGGCAGAACCAAGCTAAAACCTTTAAAATATAAGAAGATTGATATAATTGCATATTTATATTATTTGATATATATGCTCATATGCATTGCTTTGGTTTTTGTGTTTAGAAAGTAGGGTAATGAGAAGAATAAGACTTATAGTATCCTATGACGGTACGAATTACTGCGGTTGGCAAAAGCAACCAAACGGAATTACTATAGAAGAAGTATTAAATAATGCCATTTCAAAATTGACGGGTGAAGAAATAGAGATAATAGGTGCCTCCAGAACAGACTCAGGAGTACATGCCTATGGGAATGTAGCGGTATTTGATACTAATGCAAGAATGGCGGCAGATAAGTTTGCATTTGCCATAAATCAAAGACTTCCGGATGATATAAGGATACAATATTCCGATGAGGTGGAAGCAGGCTGGCATCCGAGAAAGAATGACTGTATAAAAACTTACACATATAGAATATTGAATCGAAAGATCGATATACCTACAGAAAGACTTTATGCACATTTTTGCTATTTCAATCTGGATGTTGATAAGATGAGAGAAGCAAGCGGGTACTTTATAGGAACACATGATTTTACAAGCTTTTGCTCGCAAAAATCTCAGGCGTCATCACCTGTAAGAACTATTTTTTCTTTAGAGGTTTTACAGGATGAAGATATGATTACTGTTGTGATAAGAGGTGACGGTTTCCTCTACAATATGATTCGTATCATAGCAGGTACTCTGATAAAGGTAGGTATGGGAGTTTATCCGCCAAGTCATATCACAGAGATAATGAAAGCAAAAAACAGAAAACTTGCAGGACAGACAATGCCTGCAAAGGGACTGACTTTAGTTGAAATTGAATATATTTAAGCAGGATGCGAGATAATCGCATCCTTTTTTTAGATAATGAATAATAAGAGAGCTGCTGCTCGGAATATAATATAAATATATAGAATTTAAGCTATATTGAGTTTATTGGTATCCGGAGCAACGCCCATTTTTTATTTTGAATGAAACTTCTATAATTTTATTTAGAATCAGAATTTAAGCGGAGTATAGAATCTCATAAATCCATATAAAAAATTAGTGTATATAATTGGTAATAATAGGAATTATTATTAGTTAAAATGCCGAAATTATAAAAATGCTATTGTGTATACAATAATTTTATGTTAAATATAATAACAACAGGTTAGGAAAACCTATCGTTTACCGTTCGAGTAAAGATATTTCCTATACTGATTTAGTACAAAAATATTTTATTTATATAAGGAGGCAATTATGTCATTAATTAACAAGGAAGTTGGAGAGTTTAGTGTACAGGGATTTCATAAGGGAGATTTCGTTGAGGTATCTAAGAAGGATATCTTAGGAAAGTGGAGTGTATTTTTCTTCTATCCTGCAGATTTCACATTTGTATGTCCTACAGAGTTAGAGGATTTACAGAAGAACTATAAGGAGTTTGCAGAGGCAGGATGTGAGATCTATTCAGTTTCAACAGATACACATTTCACACATAAGGCATGGCATGATCATTCAGAGCGTATCTCAAAGATTGAGTATCCGATGCTTGCAGATCCTACACATGTACTTTCAAGAGATTTTGAAGTATATATCGAGGAGAACGGTTTGGCAGAGAGAGGTTCTTTCATCATCAATCCTGACGGAAAGATCGTTTCTTATGAGGTAAATGCAGGCGGAGTAGGAAGAAATGCAGAAGAGCTTTTAAGAAAGCTTCGTGCTTGCCAGTTCGTTCATGAGCATGGCGATCAGGTTTGCCCTGCTAAGTGGCAGCCGGGTGCTGAGACATTAAAGCCAAGTCTTGATCTTGTAGGTCAGTTATAATATTAGGGGACATTATGAGTAAAAATATGTATGATGCAGTCATTGTGGGCGGAGGTCCTGCAGGTCTGACAGCGGCTATTTACTTAGCCAGAGCATATTATCGTGTACTTGTTATAGAAAAAGAGAAATTTGGCGGTCAGATCAGTCTGACCGCTGAAGTTGTAAATTATCCGGGAATAGAGCATATCTCAGGAGCAAAGTTAGGCGAGCAGATGAGAAAGCAAGCGGAAAACTTTGGTGCCGAATTCTTACTTGCTACAGTTGACTCCATTGATATGGACGGCGATATTAAGAAGGTTCATACATCAAAGGGAGATATTGAGTGCTTCGGAGTAATACTTGCTACAGGTGCATCACCCAGAATGATAGGATTTGAAGGTGAGGCAAAGTTCAAAGGCCATGGAGTTGCATATTGTGCTACATGTGATGGAGAATTCTTTAAAGGAAAAGAGGTTTTTGTTGTTGGTGGTGGATTTGCCGCAGCGGAAGAAAGTGTATTTTTGACCAAGTATGCAAAGCATGTAACCATTCTTATAAGAGAACCTGACTTTACTTGCGCAAAGACTACTGCGCAGCATGCCTATGATAACGAGAACATAACCGTACTTACACATACTGAAGTGGTTAAAGTAGAGGGTGGAGACGTTCTTGAAAGAATAGTCTATAAGAACAATGAAACAGGTAAAGAAGAAGTCTTTGAAGATAAGGAAGGTTTCGGTGTATTCGTATTTGCAGGATATGAGCCGGCAACATCTTTGGTAAAGGACTTCGGAATACTTGATGAAAGAGGATATGTAATTACAGACACCTCAAAGAAAACTGCAATTGACGGATTATATGCAGCAGGAGATGTTTGTATAAAGCCGCTCAGACAGGTCGTAACAACAGTAGGAGATGCAGGTATTGCAGCAACAGAACTTGAAAAGTATATATCTGTAATGCATAAAAAGACAGGTATTAAGCCTGTAGTTCCTATAAGACAATCAGGTGCAGGAAAGGGAAGTTTGCCGAAAGAAGAAGTCAAGGAAGAAGGATTATTCTCATCTGATATGCTTGCACAGCTAAATACTGTATTCGGTAAGATGGAAAAAGATATTTTACTTAAGGTATATGTGAAGGATGATGACGTATCAAAAGAACTTCTTTCATATATGACAGAGCTTGGTAAACTTACAGACAAGATTTCTGTTGAAGAGGTACATGATGAAGTGAAAGCCCCTGTTGTAGAAATACATAGAGACGGGGAATACAGCGGTCTTGCATTCCACGGTGTTCCGGGAGGTCATGAATTTACTTCATTTATTCTTGGTATATACAATGTATCAGGTCCGGGACAGGGATTAAGCGATGATATAAGAGAGAAGATACTTGAAATAAAGGATAAAGTGTCATTTAAAATCT
>CAKAQP010000156.1 GCA_916720285.1 uncultured Lachnoanaerobaculum sp.
CTATTGACCTTACAGTACATAAAAACCATGAGTATGTACTTGATATTATAAAGGGTGCAATGAAAGAAGATATAAGATATCTTTCATTCTATTCATCAGATTCGGATGTAATAAGAATTACAGGATATCTTGTAAAAAAATCAGAAATAAATAAGCTTGAAAAGGGTCAGAGTGTACTTCAGGATACTACAGCTCTCGGAATGGGAGCAAAACACAATTGTAAGATATTGGAGAGGAAAGTACGTTAGTGTACAGTGCCGATATCAATAAGATAATACCGTTTAGCAGCGTGGACGGACCGGGAAACAGGACTGCGATATTTTTGCAAGGTTGTAATTTCAACTGCAAATACTGTCACAATCCGGAAACCAGAAACCATTGCATTAATTGCATGGACTGTGTAGAGCCCTGCCCAAGCGCTGCTTTAAAAAATGAAAACGGTAAGGTTGTATTTTATCCTGAAAAATGTATAGGTTGTGATACCTGTATAAATATTTGTAAACATGGAGCTACACCGAGAATTGTAAGACTTACTTCAGAGCAGACATTTGAAAAGATATGTGAGAATGTTCCTTTTATAAGAGGAATAACATTTTCAGGCGGTGAATGTATGTTGTATCCGGATTTTATGAGGGAGGTATTTACCCTATGCAAAGAAAAAAATCTCGGAACACTGATAGACAGCAACGGAAGTGTGGATTTTGAAAAACATACAAAGCTTTTGGAAGTTACAGACGGAGTAATGCTTGATATAAAGGCATATGACAAAAACGAGCATATAAATGTAACTGATGTAAAAAACGATATCGTGTTAAAAAATGCGTTGTTTTTGGCAGATAGGGGCAAGTTGTTTGAAGTAAGAACCGTAATAGTACCTGAATTATTTGACTTTAGAAAGACTGTATTTGATACATCTGCGGCTTTGGCTCCTTTCCTGGTAAAGTCAAATATAAGATATAAGCTTATTTCATATAGAGAAAACGGTGTAAGAAAAGAATACAGAAATTATAGAATGCCGACTGAAGAAGAGATGAATGAGGCTAAAGAAATAGCACAAAAAAACGGCTTTAAGGATATTGTGCTTATATAGCATAAGCGGTATCCAAAGCTTTTATAGGGTAAGGAGGAAAAATGGACGTAGCTGTCAAGATGCAGGACATAGTCAAGAAATTTGGCGACTTTGTTGCTAATGACGGTATCAATCTCACTGTAAAAAAAGGTGAAGTTCATGCAATTTTAGGTGAGAACGGTGCCGGAAAATCTACACTTATGAATATTTTATACGGTTTATACCATCCTACATCAGGAAAAATATTTATTGACGGAAAAGAAACCGCTATAGGTACTCCACAAAAAGCAATTGATTTGGGAATAGGAATGGTACACCAGCATTTCATGTTGATACCGCCGTTTACCGTTACTGAAAATATTGCACTTGGTATGGAAGATACAAAGGGCGTTGTTTTGGATTTGAAAAAGTCAAGAGAAAAGATTGTAGAACTCTCAAAGAAATACGGATTGTCGGTAGATCCCGATGCAAAAATAGAAGATATTTCCGTAGGTATGCAACAAAGAGTAGAGATAATAAAAGTTTTGTACAGAGGTGCAAACACTTTAATACTTGACGAGCCGACAGCTTCACTTACTCCACAAGAGATAGTTGAGCTTATGGATATAATAAAGAGTCTTACAAAAGATGGCAAATCTGTAATTCTTATCACACATAAGTTAAAGGAAATAAAGGCTTGTGCGGATTCCTGTACTATTATCAGACATGGAAAATATATAGATACTGTATATGTAAAAGTAACAAGTGAAAGTGAACTTGCCGCCATGATGGTAGGAAGAGATGTCTCATTTACTGTTGAAAAAGAAAAGAGAGAGCCCGGAGAAGTAGTTCTTGAAGTTAAAGATCTCTGTGCAAAAGACTATAGAAAGGTAGATATTCTTAAGTCTTTAAGCCTTAATGTAAGAAGAGGTGAGATAGTCGGTATTGCCGGTGTAGACGGCAACGGACAGTCTGAGCTTGTAGAGATACTTACAGGTCTGAAAAAAGCCGAGTCGGGTAGTGTAAGCATACTTGGAAAAGATGCTTTTAATGTTACACCAAGACAGAGTTTTGAAATGGGTATTACAAGTATACCTGAAGACAGACAAAAACATGGTCTTGTACTGGATTTCACAGTTGCTGAAAACCTTATTTTGCAAAACTTTGAAAAAGAGCCTTTTTCAAAGAGCGGAATATTAAATGATAAAAATATAGAAGCACATGCAAAAAAACTTATAGAAAAGTTTGATATAAGACCGAATGACAGTGCGAAAAAAGCTGCAAAGACATTATCAGGAGGAAATCAGCAAAAGGTTATAATTGCGAGAGAGGTTACAAACGACTCGGATCTTTTGATTGCGGTAAACCCTACCAGAGGTCTGGATGTAGGAGCTATTGAGTTTGTTCACAGATACCTGGTTGAACAAAGAAATAAAGATAAGGCGGTATTGCTGGTATCTTTCGAGCTTGATGAGATAATGAATCTTTCAGACAGAATAGAGGTTATATTTGATGGACAGATAACAGGTGAAGTTCTTGGCGAGGATGCCGATGAGAAAGAACTTGGACTTTTGATGGCAGGAGGAAAAAAGGATGAGTAGGAAAAATAATATACTTTCAAGCAATGCTTTTTATACTCTTATATCAATAGTCATAGGATTTGTTGTAGGTGCTATACTTTTAAGCATCGCAAAAATCAATCCTTTGGATGCGTATAAACAGCTCTTCAACGGTGTTTTCGGTAAGCCTAAATTTATGGTATGGTGTTTGATTTATGCGGCACCGCTTATATTTACAGGACTTAGCGTAGCATTTTCATTTAAAACGGGTGTTTTTGATATAGGTGCTGAGGGACAATTTGTAGTAGGCTCACTCACAGCCTGTGTTTTAGGTATACTTGTGAAGGCTCCGGCAATTATTCATGTTCCGCTTTGCTTTATAGGTGCTGCGCTTGCAGGCGGTATCTGGGGAGCAATAGTAGGAGTTTTAAAGATCAAAAAAGGTGTAAATGAAGTTTTATCCTATATTATGTTTAACTGGATAGCTTTCTATTTATCAAACTTTGTTGTAAATCTAAGTATCATCCATAAAGACGGTGGTGGGGAGGCAACAAAGGATATAGCGGCAACAGCAAGAATTTTGGCTCCTAAATCAATTATAGCGGCTACAGGCGCGTCAGCTGCAAACTACGGTTTTATTCTTGCAATAATATTTGCTGTAATAGTATGGTTTATTATAAACAGAACAACTCTGGGATTTAAGCTCAGAGCCGTAGGTTTCAGCAATACTGCCGCACAGTATGCGGGTATTGATACAGGAAAATCATTCCTTACGGCAATGGCATTTTCAGGTGCATTGGCAGGTATCGGAGGCGCCGTACAGCTTATGGGTATGAGCGGAAGAATTTCACAGTTCTCAGGTCAGGAAGGATACGGATTCCAAGGTATTACAGTAGCGCTTATCGCTTCATCAAATCCGATTGCATGTATTTTTGCCGGAATATTCTACGGCGCAATGAAATACGGCGGTGGTAAACTCTCTTTGGTAAATGCTCCGGCAGAGGTGGTAGATATCATAATGGGTATTATCATTTTGTTTATAGCAATATCAAGCCTGTTTAAAAATATATTCTTAAATCATGGAAAGAAGGGAGCGGTATAATGGACGTTTTAATAAGGAATTTAGGTCTTCTTATAAATGCAATATTGATAGCAACACCACCTCTTCTTTTGGCGGCGCTCGGATCATGCTTTTCTGAGAGAAGCGGTGTGGTAAACATCGGTATAGAAGGTATGATGACAATCGGTGCATTTATGGGTGCATGTGTGGCATATTTTAGCGGCAACGGTTGGTTAGGATTTTTTGTAGGCGGACTTAGCGGCGCCGTTCTTGGAGTTATACATGCAATTGCATGTATACAGTTTGGAGCGGATCAGACTATATCGGGTACCGCGATAAACTTTATAGGACCCGGACTTGCTGTGTTTTTATGTAAGGCGATATTTGACAATTCATCCGATTCACCGGCACTTGACACAGCTGCAAAGCTTCCAAAAATGTTTGAAGGTGTGTTTAAGTCAGGTTCATTCGGCTATAATGTTTTTTCCACTTATTCAGTGGCGTATTTAAGCTTTTTATTGGTTTTGGTAGTGTGGTTTGTATTCTATAAAACAAAGTTCGGAATGCATTTAAGAGCTGTCGGAGAGCATCCGCAGGCTTGTGCAACTCTTGGAGTAAATGTATATCTGACAAGATATATCTGTGTTATACTTTCAGGCTTTCTTGCAGGACTTGGAGGAGCATTCGTTACACTTGCAACTGTAAGTCAGTTCAGACCTGCAGTAATAGTAGGTCAGGGATTTATTGCGATTGCGGCGGTAATCTTCGGTAAGTTTAAACCGCAGGGAGCATTTAAGGCATGTTTACTTTTCGGACTTTGTAACGGTATAAAGGCACTGCTTGGAGCAGGTAATGCTGTTTCACCAAATTTAGTTTCAATGATTCCATATGTAGTAACAATTCTTGCACTTGTGTTTGTAGTAGGAAGTACAAGAGTACCGGCTGCAAATGGTAAGCCTTTCTTAAAGGCTAGATAGGGGGATTATGTTAGCAACAAAATTATTTGATCACACAATTTTAAAGGCTGATGCAACAAAGGAAGATGTAAAAAAAGTATGTGAAGAGGCAATGGCTTACAGCTTTTGCTCTGTATGTGTAAATTCATACTATGTTCCTTATGTTGCCGAACTTCTTCTCGGAAGTGATGTTAAAATATGTACTGTAGTGGGCTTTCCTTTGGGAGCTATGTCTACAAGAGCAAAGGCGCTTGAAGCAAAGATTGCGGTAATGGACGGTGCCGATGAGGTAGATATGGTTATAAATATCGGTGCATTAAAAGATAAAGATTATGATGTTGTTCTGGAAGATATAAAGGCTGTAAAGGAAGCTTGTGGAAACGCTCTTTTAAAAGTAATTATTGAGACCTGTCTTTTGACTGACGAAGAAAAGATTAAAGCATGTGAGCTTTCAAAAGAGGCAAATGCCGACTTTGTAAAGACTTCTACAGGATTTTCTACTGCAGGTGCTAAAGTGGAAGATGTTAGACTTATGAGAGATACTGTGGGCAATGACATGGGAGTAAAAGCAAGTGGTGGAATACATGATAAAGAGTTTGCAAATGCATTGGTTGAAGCAGGTGCAAGCAGACTTGGAACAAGTGCTACTATAAAGATAGTGGAATCAGCCTTTTATGATGTATAACGGTTAAGATATGAATAGAGAAGATATTATAAAATTACCTAAACTTGACTTACATTGCCATTTGGACGGTTCGTTATCAAAGACATTTTTAGAGAATACTTTGAGAAGAACTTTTACCATGGAAGAGCTGTCAGTCAGTATGGATTGTAACAGTCTGGTGGAATATCTTGAAAAATTTGATATTCCACTGGAAGCCATGAACACCGCCAAAAATATCAAGGCCGCCACTGTTGATGTGATGAAGTCGGCATCAAAAGAAGGGGTGAGATATATTGAAATAAGATTTGCC
>CAKAQP010000157.1 GCA_916720285.1 uncultured Lachnoanaerobaculum sp.
TTATTTCCGTTGGATTGCCATCTACTAAATCAGCTATTAAATTGACAAAATCTTCTCTTGCGTAAAATTCCCATATTATAGTTTTAGCTTTTGCAGAAAACATATCTCTTATACAAATTAATTTTTTCCATAACTCTTTTATTTTTTTATCATTTGAGCTTACTTTTTTAATTTCCACAAATGAGCGTGATATAAATCCACTCAGTAAATCGGCAGCTTGAATTAATGGTTCATCCTTTGAATCAACCATTGATATTTGAATAATATTTTTAAACATTGATTTTTTATTAAAAATACTATTTAACTCTTCCAATACATCTTCAAAACATGATAATTGATCTATATATATACATCCACTTTCAGAATATATACTACAGATTTTATCTAAACAACTACTATTTTCAAATAAAACTGGTCTTACAAGTGAAATCCATTTTTTTTCTGATCCTTTTTTAGTTATTTCCTCAAATTCACCAATCATTTTTAATAAGTTCCCATCACTCAGTTTCTTAATAACCCCTGAAGCTATATCTGAGATTGGTTCAAAATGCTCCTGTATTTCTTGCTTTATTAATTTCATTTGTTCTATGCTAATTGTACCTTCTTTTACTAGTTTTGCAAATTCTTTAATAAGTTGATCATTTTTGCTCAAACTGTCTCCAAGTGCTTTTTTTAGTTCAGATTCATAAGTTAAATAGCTATTAACATATGGATTGTACTTATAATCATAAAATGTCTCAACAATTTTTGCTGCAATCATATATTTTTTATCTACAATGCCAAAACATGGAATAGCGTTTGCCTCATCAATCATCTTATTTATAAATTCTATTAGCTTATCTTTTTTTTGTCCCAGATGATTTTAGCTTTCAATTCTGTTGCTTTAGAATTAGAAAAGCACTCTTTTAATAATTCTGTTGCTTTTTCTTTCTTATCATCTTTTAATAACCATCCTCCATATACAAAATATGGTTGCTGCTTGTCAAGCCAATTTGAACCTGTATTTCCACTTTCATCAAAATATGCCAACATATTATTTCTCCTAATTAAATTAATGTTTGATTTTTATTTAGCCTCATCTACCAATATCAATAAGCATCTCTCACTCAAATAACTCAGTTAATGCTATTTTTTCTTAGATTCTATTGTTTCTATAAACTTGGAGTTACAAATTCAAAGTTCTCTCTTAATTTTATTACTCCTACAAATCCCTTATCTCAAACACTTTGTATGAATCCATTTATTATTAATTTATTACTAAAGGTAAACCCATTTTGGAATAACTTGTTCCTCATCTTTAGACTTATTATATTTTTTACTCTATTCCACATTTCCTTTTTATCTGTACCATATATAGTATCGGAACTTTTAGCTTAAATTTTTTCCATACATATTCCTTAATTTGAGCGTATGTTACTTTGCTTTCAGAACTTATTAGTCCAAGCTCATCCAGATTAATTTCAACATTTATATGCTTATCAGCATTAAGTTTGTACAAAAATGTACTATCTCAATGTGGCACAAGTTGATTGCATGAATGTCATATTACCTTTTTTATTACACGTTCGTTTACAGGAAAGTATCCGAAGTGTTTTGTCTGTTTGTGTGAATCATAATCAGCATAAAATAAACTTCTCCTTCAAAAAGTCTAAATAACGATAATCTTTACGGTTTCTCCAATCGCATACAATTCCATCTAATAAAATATCACATGAAATTGTACAGTTATCACATAATGAAACTTCAAAGCCATGTTCGTATACTAAAAACCATGCTTTTAATCTTTTCCCTTCCATAGTTAATATACAAGCTAGCTGCTCTTTATCAAGATATAACTTTCGGCGTAACAATTGAACTTCGTCGAAGTGGATTACTTTGACATATCTTAGTATCTCTTCACTACCAGACATAATCGTTTTAATAACAGCATTAAAGTTTGTTGTTTGTGTAATATATTCAGTTCCTTTAAGATAGGCAAGTGTATTAATAGCTGATTTGGCAGCTACTATACTTAAATTTTTAAGATTATGTGTAATTTCTATGGTTATTGAAAGTTGATCACAGAAAGTATTTTGTTTGCCTTTCGTAATATTTCCATCAAACAAATTCTTGATTTCTTTAATTTTATCATCTGACAATTGAGCATGAAATCCAACATACATTTTATCCTTAAAATAAGCGAGATATATACATGGATCATCTTGCGGCATTTTTACTAGAACATACTTATCTTCCATTGAACAAATACATTCCTGTAGTTTTTCAATTTCATTTTTCTCATCTACTTCTTCATCTGGCTGATAATGAAATTGTATCTTATTATTTTCATCAATAATAAACTGGCTTAATATATGCCCCTTAGTGCCTTTCATATATCCAAGACCATTCCTGCCATTCTGCTTTATCAGAGACACTTCTGATGTTGTTGCATATTTCTTATTTAATTTTCCTCGTTTACCTGGTCCATCAATTATTCTTGATATTTGGATAAGAGAATGCTCAAGAACATCTCTTTCAATTGGAGAAAAAAACTTGTTTGCCTGATCTGAAACAGCCTGATTTTTTAACTTAGTACAACAACCTAATGCAGCAGGTAACACATGTTCTTCCGATTTATATGTTAACCCTGGTAAATTTCCAAAATAAATACACATACTAACACCTTTTTTCCGTTATCTATAATATTTTAGCTTTTCTTTGAATATACCCAAAAAAGAATACTGTCTATCAATCGCAACATAAATAGTGCGTCTTCCAATGTAGGATTTTCTTGAGTTGACTCATTCCTATGTGTTCCATAGTCAGACATCATGGAATAAATCATATAGATAGCTTTTGTCTTTGTTAATTTTCCAGCACGATTTTCATAAAAGAAATCTGCTAAATCATCTTTGCGAAGATCAGTACTTAAAGCCTGCGACAAATCCTGTGCTGTAGCAACTAAATTATCACCACTGGTGTTATATATTCCTCTCATCCATTTAGCAAAATCTTCTGTTCCTTTATACTTAGAAAAAATACTCACTAAGCAGGTTCTACATGATTCAATACAAGCCCCTGCATGACCTTGTGTATATGTATCAATTGCCGCTTCATAAGAAGCATATACTTCTTCGTGCTTTTGTTTTAACCAATTTTCTACCGAAAACAACTCTACAATTCTTTGTCCATTGTTTGCCATACAGGTTGTAACAATTACTTTGTCAGAATCAATAATTATTGTTAACCCAAGTAACTCATAAAGATTTGCCAACTCCTCAAAATCAGCATTCAATAATTCTAAAATATTATTTATATTAAATGACTTGATTAGTTCTCTCAATCTTGATTAGTTCTCTCAATAAAGATATAATTTCTGCATTTTTACCTTCATGATACAAGTCTGAAAATATACTGTCCAAACCAAGAAATACATCATATTTTTCATTTTGATTTTCAAATTTATGAGCATACCCATTGTTATAATAATAAGGAATTAGATATTCTGCATATTTATCAAAATACTCACCCAATCCAACACACTTCAGTCTTGATTTAAACTCAGAATTACCCTTTAAAAAGAATCCTCTTCTGCTCATAATTTCTGCTATTCTTGATAGAATAATCTCTTTGTTATCCATTACAATTTCATTCCTTTCCTAAAATAAAACTTACTTATCTCTAATTTTTCAACCCAATAATATGTTTCACCCTTATATTTCTTGCAGAGCTCATCTCTATTATCATAACGGTATCCTATTAATTTCAGACATATATCTTCTTAAACAGAACAACTACTTCACTATCTAAATACCCTGTTTGGTGTAAATTTGCACTCAAAAGTTCATCTGAAAGTCCGTTATATTCCTTTGAAATAAAGCCTTCTTTCAAAAGGTTAGTTAAATGATATCTTAATTGTTTCTTGTTTTGTATTCGGATTGTCTAGCAAGTTTTAAATTTCTTTAGGTGCATTTTTTATTTTAATGTACTAAAAAACGATATTTGATAACATTGCATCCAACAAATTATAATTTATTATTCCAGCATATACTTTTGTATCTTATCAAATATTAAAAACTTCTATATCTCTTGAATTTTAATACACTTATTCAACATCTTACTGATATATTTTCCTTTTTTCTGCTTACGCAAGCTATTAAAAAAGTCATCTGTACTTTATATACTTCTCACAGATAATATAACATATGAACTTATTTCGTCCAAATTTTTCTTTTCCAGTATCATTGATATTTCATAAAAATAAAACTACTTTTGGGTATTCATTGCTTTTTTTTCAAACCAAGCAGTAGATAGAGAAACTGTTATTGTAAATTTATAGTAATAGATTATTCTATATAGTATAACCTTTTAAATACAAAACTTCTATCTTTGGAATAGAAATGCTAAATATGAACTCATGGTTGATGCAATTTTAGCATAATGTGTATTATAATTAATCACTTTCTTACTATCGACTTGAAAAATTCAAAATTTCCGGGAATAATAAAACTCAAATAACATATAGTATATATGATTCCTTTTATAAAAAAAGTAAGCCAATAAGATTGTAATCCTTTAAAAGTTATCATCCATATAATGTTTGTAATTATACTTAAAATTAAAGCTATACCCATAAACCGGAAATACGTCTTATAAAACTTCTTCACCGGTAACCCAATAATCTTATTATTATATATAGGAATAATTATCCATTTACCGACTACTGCAGAAAACACAGTTCCTATAAGACATGCAACGATACTTTTATCATTTGGTAAGAGTACCAGTAATCCTACAGATATAATAACATTTATTATAGTTACAAACAAGTTAATAACTGCAGGTACTCTATGTTTACCATAGGCTCTTTGTATAGACAATGAAGAATAGCTACTATAGTCAACTGAAAACAAAATTAATAAAGTAAGTCCAACTCCATATGCTTGAACCCTTGTGTTCCCAACCCACGCCAAGACAAAATCTTTACCACAAGCTGCAAACCCGCCTGCGATAAAGCTTACAATGATTGTTTGAAATCTGGATATTTTCAAAAAAAGATTGTTAACACTATCAAAATCTCCACTGACTGCCAATTTGTTAATCCTTGGTATAAACACAGAATTAACAGAGGATGCCAAATCACTAAAATAACCGTTAAATGACATTCCCAACTGATACAATGTAACCATCTCTGCACCTGCAAAAAATCCCAGTAAAGTTCTGTCAACTGCCGTATTTACCTCTGACACAATAGTAGTAATCAGCAAAAAAGCAGTAAAAGAAAAAATATTACTTATCAATTCACTATTATCCATCAGACCCGCTGATGAAAACTTCATATCTAATTTCTTTCTGGCAACAATAACATAAGATAACAAAGCAATAATATTAACTATCACCGTAATTGATGCAATTATAACTATTGATGGTTGTATAATTATTGAAATTACTGATAATACCGTTGTAAAAATAGAAATCAATAGTGAACTGATTTTTACATAAATAAAATTATTCTTATATTCATTAAATAGCTTAAAAAGAGATAATATTGTAGTTGCCA
>CAKAQP010000158.1 GCA_916720285.1 uncultured Lachnoanaerobaculum sp.
CAGACCTCTCTTCAACAGCAGGTAAGACAGACCTTTTGGTTACATGGCTTTATAAGTTGACAATTGACAAACAGTATTACAATATCGGCGCGGTTATCGGTATTATGACATTTGTTATTTTGGCAATCGGTGCACTGTTCACTTACAGAAACAGTAAATCATATAAGGAAGAGGGAGGATTCTAATTATGGCAAAGCAATTTCAATCTGCAAAGAAAAAGAGAATGATAAACAACACTATTGTACATATCGTTCTTGCTATATTGGCCGTTATTTGGCTTTTCCCTATATTCTGGGTAGTTTTAACAAGTTTCAGAGCGGAAAAGGGATCATATGTATCAACCTTCTTCCCAAAGGCGTTTACACTTGACAACTATGCAAAGCTGTTTAGTGATACAACTATATTAAACTTCCCGCAGATGTTTATGAACACCTTGTTTATCGCAATATGTTCATGTATATTGTCGGCATTTTATGTACTTGCAGTTTCATACTGCCTTTCAAGAATAAAGTTTAAACTCAGAAAGCCTTATATGAACATGGCAATGGTACTAGGACTCTTCCCGGGATTCATGTCAATGATTGCTGTGTACTTTATATTAAAGGCAATGGGACTTACTGAGGGAAATCTTATTAAATTGGCACTTATTCTATGTTACTCCGGAGGTGCAGGGCTTGGATTCCAGATTGCAAAGGGATTTTTTGATACAATTCCTGCAGCGATAGATGAGGCGGCACTTTTGGACGGATGTACCAGATGGCAGATTTTTTATAAGATTACATTACCGCTTAGTAAACCTATTATTGTATATACTGTCTTAACATCATTTATGGGACCATGGCTTGACTTTATCTTTGCGAGAGTTATATGCAGAGCAAACTCCGATCAGTATACGATAGCTATAGGACTTTGGAAGATGCTTGAAAAAGAATATATCGACAGCTGGTACACAAGCTTTGCTGCCGGTGCAGTTCTTATTTCCATTCCGATTGCACTCTTATTCTTATTCATGCAGAAATACTATGTAGACGGCATCTCAGGTGCTGTTAAGGGATAATAATGGAAAATATAATTGAACTCAAAAAATATTACTCTTCAAAGGAGTTTCTTGAAAACTACATTTATGAAGGAAATGACCTCGGTGTGGAATGTAATGAAAAAGGGACCACATTTAAACTGTGGTCACCGGATGCAGAGAGTGTAGTACTAAACCTTTATGAAGCAGGAGACGGTTGTAAGGCTTATGAGCAGATTCCTATGGAAAAAGAGGATAAGGGAGTATGGTGCTTTCACTCGGACAAAGAGCTTCATAAAGTGTACTATGACTACTTGATAAAAAGAGACTCTAAAGAAGTTTTAACTGCCGACCCGTATGCAAAAGCATCCGGAGTCAACGGTATCAGAAGCATGGCGGTAAACTTAAAAAAAACCGACCCTAAGGGATGGGAGAATGATAAGGCGCCACAAAAGGATAAAGAAAGAGTTGTGTATGAGCTTCATGTAAAAGAATTTTCCTTTGATAAGTCGGGAGGTTTTCCTTTAGAGTATCGCGGAAAGTATAAAGCTTTTACCTGTAAGCATACAACATTAAATAATGACGGTATCCATCCTACAGGATTTGATTATCTGAAAGAACTCGGTGTTACGCATATTCAGATAATGCCGATGTATGATTACGGTTCTGTGGATGAAACAAAAGACTCTGAGTTCAACTGGGGATATGACCCGGTCAACTACAATGTACCTGAAGGTTCATATGCTACAGATGCCTTTCATGGAGAGGTTCGTATCACTGAAATGAAGGAGATGATACAATCAATCCATGAAGCCGGATTTGGAGTAATTATGGATGTGGTATATAATCATACTTACTCACTTGATTCATGGTTTCAAAGAACTCTGCCTTGGTATTTTTACAGAGCATTTAGTGACGGTAAGGTATCTGACGGTTCCGCCTGCGGCAATGATGTAGCAAGTGAAAGAGCCATGTGTTCAAAATATATTTTGGAGTCTGTACTTTACTGGGCAAGGGAATACCATATTGACGGATTTCGCTTTGATTTGATGGGACTTCTTGATACTGATTTGATGAACAATATCAGAAAAGATCTTGATATCATATACGGTAAGGGCGAAAAGATAATCTATGGTGAGCCTTGGTCTGCAACAGATACCGCAATAGAGTATAATAAAAAACTTGCAAACAAAGACAATATAGCTCTTTTAGATGAAAATATAGGAGCGTTTTGTGACAACACAAGAGATTCTATAAAGGGTTCCGCTCTCAGACCTAAGGAAGCCGGATTTGTAAACAGCGGCAAGGATAAAGAGGACGATATACTTGCAAGTATTAGCGCATGGTGTGATCCTAAATACAACAAAGAGTTTAAAGGTGTGAAAGCACCTTCGCAGATAGTTTCATATGTTTCGGCACATGACAATCAGACACTTTGGGATAAGCTAAGTGATACCTCCGGTAAAGATGAGGTAATGAGATTAAACAAGCTGGCAGCCGCAATTTATATGACTTGTCAGGGAACTTTGTTTTTCTTATCCGGTGAGGAGTTCGGCAGAACAAAAGACGGACATGATAATACCTACAATATGCCAATCTCAGTAAACAAACTTGACTGGGAACTTGCATATAAGAATAAGAACCTTGTCGACTACTATAAAGGTCTGATTGCGCTTAGAAAACAAATTTCAGGGCTTTGCGATAAATCCGAAAACAGCTATAAGCATATCACCGATATGTGGAAAGAAAGCCGAGTAGTCGGATTTAGTGTAAATAATGATAAGAATTCTTTATGGGGTCAGATTAAAGTCATTTATAATGCTTCAAAGAAGGACTTTGAAGTTGAGTCTTTAGGCGAAGACTTTGAAGTACTTTGTGACGGAAATGACAGTATGCTTTGGAAAAAGAATATAAGTGTCAAGTCTCCTATAAAGGTAGGAAAACAAAGTGCATTAATACTTGGTAAGAAAAGAATCGAGGGGATATAATGGAATTTACCGGTGTATACCATAGGACATCAGAACAAATGAGTTATCCTATAGATGAGGACAGGCTTATTATAAATTTAAAAACAGGATATGATGTTAAACAGGTCTTTATCCATTATGGTGACCCGTTTGAAGCCGGAATACTTGGCGGAAATGAGAAGTGGACCGGAAAAAGAGAAGAGATAATCTATAGAAAACGATTGTCAAATCAGTTATGGTGGACTACAACTTTACTTCCGATATATAAAAGGTGTAAGTATTTTTTTGAACTTCATACTGAGGACAGTATTTGGTATTATTTTGAAGACGGATTCTTAACCGAGGAACAGTTCCATATGGACGGCAGAATGTTGCAATGTTTCATTATACCATGGATGAATCCTTCCGATATAAACATTACTCCTACATGGGTAAATGACACCATATGGTATCAGATATTTCCCGACAGATTTTGTAACGGCACTCCGGAAAATAATACAGAGGATATCATTCCTTGGAGAGATCATGGAAGTGTTACCAATTATGAGAAATTCGGAGGAAATTTAGAAGGAATCAAAAGCAAACTTAATTACCTGCAAAACCTTGGAATAACAGGTATTTATCTGAATCCTATAATGGAGGCCGAATCAAATCATAAGTATGATACAACCGATTACACAAAGATTGATCCTTCTTTTGGAGACAGTGATACAATGAAAGCGCTTTGCAAAGAGGCGCATGACAAGGGTATTCGTATTATGGTGGATGCGGTGTTTAATCACTGTGGAAGAAAATTTAAGCCGTGGCTTGATGTGCTTGAGAAAGGTAAATCCTCAAAGTATGCGGACTGGTTTATGGTGGAAAACTGGGAAGATATTGCAAAAAGAGGAGATACAAGGGATAAAAGGTATTATACTTTCGCTTTTACGGACGGTATGCCGAAACTAAACACCAACAATGATGAGGTTATAGACTATTTTTGTAAAATCTGTGAAGATTGGATAAGAGAGTTTGATATAGACGGTATTCGTTTTGATGTGGGCAATGAGGTGTCACACAGGTTTTTAAAAAAGATAAGAGAACATCTAAAGACAATAAAGCCTGATATATATCTGCTTGGAGAAATCTGGCATGATGCAATACAGTGGCTTCAGGGAGATGAATACGATTCTGTGATGAATTATCCTCTGCTAAGCGGAATTCATGACTTTTTCCTTGATAAGACAATGAAAAAGCATGAGTTTGAGTACATGGTAAACCGCTGTTATACAATGTATATGCAACAGAGTAACAATGTATTGTTCAATCTGCTTGATTCACATGATACCGAAAGACTTATGAACCGCTTCCATGATTTGGATAAGTTCTATCAACAGCTTGCAATTCTTTTTACACTTCCCGGAAGTCCATGTATCTACTACGGTACGGAAATAGCAATGGAGGGGGCTCATGATCCGGATTGCAGGAGGTGTATGCCATGGAGTGAGATTGACAGCAGCGAAAATGTAGAAAAAATTTCTACTATGAAAAGTCTTATAATGCTAAGGCGCAATGAGAAAATGTGTAGAAGTCCGTATTTCCACTTTCCGGATAATTATGAAAATGAAAGATGTGTGGAATATATCAAAATTGATGAAAACGGAAACAGTATGGAAGTTTTAATAAACGCTTCAAATAATCCGATCAAAATAAATTCAGGGAAAGAAATTTTATTTTCACGAAAGTTTGACGGAGAAGTACTTGGAGCAAACGGAACTCTAATCCGTAGGATTTAAAAAAAGGAGAAAAAGATATGTCATTAGAAGAGATTTTAAAGAACAAGCTTGGTAAGGAAATTTCAGCAGCTTCAGATACGGAAATTTATACAGCACTCTTGAACATTACAAAAGAGAAGATGGAAGGCATGGAGCATAATACAGGAAACAGAAAGCTGTACTATATTTCAGCAGAGTTTCTTATCGGAAAGCTTCTCTCAAACAATCTTATAAACCTTGGAATGTTTGATGAAGTAAGAGAGATACTTGCTAAGAACGGACATGATATAACAGCGGTTGAAGATGTCGAGCCTGAGCCTTCTCTTGGAAACGGCGGTCTTGGACGTTTGGCGGCATGCTTCCTTGACTCTATCGCAACACTTGGATTAAACGGTGACGGTGTAGGATTAAACTATCATGACGGACTTTTCTTACAAAAGTTTGTAGACAACAAGCAGTATGAAGATAAGAATCCTTGGATAACAGATAACAGCTGGCTTACAAGAACGGATGTAAGCTTTGAAGTTCCGTTCAAAGACTTTACTTTGAAATCTACAATGTATGATATAGATGTTCCTGGATATCATCAGAGCAAATGCAATAAATTACATCTTTTTGATATTGACAGTGTGGACGAGTCTATTATCAGAGACGGTATAAATTTTGATAAACATGATATCGGTAAGAACTTAACACTGTTTTTATATCCTGATGACAGTGACGAGGCAGGACAGTTACTTAGAATCTATCAGCAGTACTTTATGGTAAGCAATGCGGCACAGTTGATTAT
>CAKAQP010000159.1 GCA_916720285.1 uncultured Lachnoanaerobaculum sp.
CGTCACTCTGAGAGTCTCTCCACCCTCATAGCTTATATCCTCTGCATTCATATTGTTTAAATCATTTAAAAGCCTACCAAGCGAAGTCATAGGTATGTTTATTTCAAAGTCATAATATGGCTCCAATAAAATTGATTTGGCATACATCAGTCCATGCCTTACAGCTCTGTTTACAGCCTCAAGAAAATCACCACCCTCGGTATGTTTTTCATGTGCTCTGCCTGCTACCAAAGTAAGCACCACATCAGTAAGCTCGCTGCCTGTAAGTACACCTCTAAACTTAGATGTCTCAACAATATTTCTTACCTGACTCTGAAAGTTCTTTGGAAGCTCATCATCAGACACTTCATTCACAAATACTATTCCGCTTCCTCTATCTCCTTCACTGATAAGTATATGCACTTCGGCATAATGCCTTAAAGGTTCAAAGTGCCCTACACCCTCAATATATCCGGTGATAGTTTCCTTATAAATAATACCGCCGTCTATAAGATCGCAGTTTAACCCAAGTCTCTCACCGATAATATTTTTTATAAGATCTATCTGAACTTCTCCCATCAAGTTTACCTTAATTTTAGCAAGTTCTTCGTCATACTCCATTTTTATTTCAGGTATCTCGTCAAATATCTGTAAAAGTTTCGGATATATTTGATTTATACTTATATCATCCGGAAAAACCATATTGTAGCTTAGAACCGGTAACAGCTTTTGTGCAGGTCTTTTTATATCTCCAAATGTGTCTCCGGCATGAACTTTTGAAAGTCCGGTGACCGCTACAATGTTGCCTGCAAAAGCTTTATCTGTTGCATTATATTTTTCACCGTCATAAGCTCTTATCTGATTGATTTTTTCACCAAAGAGTGTATCCTTAACCTGTAAACTTCCGCCAAGAAGTTTTATAAAGGAAAGTCTGTTTCCGTTCTCGTCATATTTTATCTTATATATTATTCCGGAAAGCTCATCCGGATAAGTCTTTTCATGTACATACTCTTTTATAAGTTCAAGTATTCCTTCTATATTAATAAGTTTTAATCCTGAACCGAATATTGTCGGAAATACTTTTGAATTCTCTATGCAAAAGCTTATATCGGATTTTGTTATTTCTTCCCCTTCAATAAACTTTTCTATTAGATTCTCATCACAGGCTGCAACCTCTTCCAAAAGCATCTTATTTTCCTTTGAAAAGTCCACAATATTTTTTGAAAGAGATTTTTTAAGGTCCTCCAATACTTTGTCCTTGTCAAACTTATCACTGTCTATTTTATTTACAAATATTAAAGTAGGTATATTTGCTTCTCTTAATAATCTGAAAAGTGTATGTGAATGTGATTGTACGCCTTCACTTCCGCTGATTACCAAAATAGCCATATCAAGTATGGATATGGTCCTTTCCATTTCGGCACTGAAATCCACATGTCCCGGGGTATCAATTATATTTATATCTATATCATCTATACTTGTTCTGGCAAGCTTTGAGAATATAGTTATTCCTCTTTTTCTTTCATATTCATCATTATCTAAAAAGCTGTCACCGAAATCCACTCTTCCTGTTTTTCTAAGCTTTCCTGTCTTGTAGAGTATTGCCTCTATCAATGTAGTTTTTCCGGCATCTACATGTGCCAATACACCAACATTTATCATAGGCTCAACCTATGTCAATGCGGCGAAACTTACAGGCACAAATTTTTCCAGCTCCTTTGGATCCATCTCAACCTGATAACCGATTTTTCCTGCACTGAATATAATATTTTCATAATTCAAAGCTGTTGAATCAACTACAGTGGTAAATCTCTTTTTCATACCTATCGGAGAACAACCCCCATGTATATATCCTGTAAGAGGCAATAAATCCTTTGACTTCAACATTTCTATAGATTTTTCACCTACAGCTTTTGCCGCCTCCTTTAAGTTAAGCTCCTCTGCCACCGGTATTACAAATACATAGTTTGCCTTACTCTTTCCAACTGTTACCAATGTCTTAAAAACCATTCTCTCATCCTGATTTAAGAGATTTGCCACTTCTACACCATTTGTAGCCGGAGTATCTATATACGAATAATGATTATACTTTATCTTCTTTTGATCCAAAAGTCTCATTACATTTGTTTTCTCATCCATTTTTTCTCTTTCCTTTAACTTTTATCAACTTAAAAGTGAGACCGCTTCATTTATATTTCTTACACCTATAAGCTTTATATTTCCCTTAAATGAAATCTTCTCAAGGCATACCATCGGTAAAATACAAATCTCAAATCCAAGCTTCATAGCCTCTCTAATCCTGATCTCAGGCATACTTACAGCTCTTACTTCGCCTGATAGTCCCACTTCTCCGAATATTACCGTCTTTTCATCTATTGTCCTGTTTTTCATGCTGGAGATAAGCGACATAATAATAGACAGATCCAGTGCAGGCTCGTTTATTCTAAGCCCACCCGCAATATTTATATATGCATCATATCTGCTCATTGCAAGTGCACATCTTTTTTCTATGACCGCCATCAAAAGATTTATTCTGTTCACATCTGTTCCCGTAGAAGTTCTTCTAGGTAGTCCGAATGCTGTAGGAACCACCAAAGCCTGTACTTCTACCAGTATCGGTCTTGTACCCTCCATTAAACATGCTACGGCCGCACCTGTAGCATTCTGCGGTCTTCCCGAGAGCATAAACTCGGAAGGATTTTTTACTTCTATAAGTCCCACTTGTTGCATTTCAAATACACCTATCTCATTTGTAGAACCGAATCTGTTCTTGACGGCACGCAGTATTCTGTATGAAGCAAACCTGTCACCTTCAAAGTAAAGCACTGTATCCACCATATGCTCAAGCACTCTCGGACCTGCAACCTGTCCTTCTTTTGTCACATGTCCGACTATAAATATAGCGATATTATTTTCCTTTGCTACCTGCATAAGAAGATTTGTAGATTCTCTTACCTGACTTACACTTCCCGGAGCTGACGCCACCTCTTCATTAAACATAGTCTGTATGGAGTCTATAACAACCACATCCGGCTTTTCACTCAGCACGGTTTCTTTTATAATATTGAGATTGGTCTCACATAGAAAACTTAAATTTCCTGTGATTTCTCCCACTCTTTTTGCTCTCATCTTTATCTGCTTTAAACTCTCCTCACCTGAGATATAAAGTACAGCTCTGTTTTCATCCGATATATTCTTACAAACTTGAAGCAATAATGTGGACTTTCCTATTCCCGGATCTCCACCTACCAAAACAAGTGAACCTCTTACCACACCACCGCCAAGTACTCTGTCAAGTTCCTCAAAACCTGTCTTAAACCTGTCTTCATCTTCCAGCTGTATTTCAGAAAGCTTAGCAGGCTTTTTATATGTATTTGCAGATATTCCTCTGCTTACCGTCTTTGTCTTTGCTACAGGCTCTTCCACAAGACTGTTCCATGCCTTACACATAGGGCATTGTCCCAACCACTTAGGTGACTCATAACCACATTCCTTACAAAAGAATGCGCTTGCTTTTGCTTTTGCCATAAAAACCTTTCTATTTAAAATGGGCATATCCGGCTTACCGGTATGCCCATGTAACTATCTTTTTTTGATTAAAACCTTTGATCCGTTCTCACTTAGCTCAACACTAAATATAAGCTTACCTGATAGATTGGTCTTCATGCCTCCGATACTTACATCATCGACATAAACCTCATATTCTGTATCTTCTTCCAAACCAATAGTTATTTGAGTATCCCCAAAACCATATATATTAAATGTAGTTAAATTTGGGGTGGTTTCAAATTCCATTACTGCGCTACCCGGAACCGATTCATACACAAAAGCCGAATTTCTTTCAAGCTTTGTTATCTCCTTAAAAGTCTTTACCTTATATACATCTCCCTCATGTGCAAAATCTTCTACCTTTGATTTTGTACCAAGAATATAATTTCCAAAACTAAGTTTACCATCCGCTTCTTTGCAAATCAGACTCTCTACTACAGGCATATAAACCTCCTACCAAGCTATGTTTTTGTAGAAATAGTATACAACATTTGGAAAGTTCAAACAAGTATATTATTGAGAATTCAACCATAGCTATACTTCCCTCTGATTTAATTCTATCTAAGATAAACGAATTTAATAGTATATAACTTTTGGATGTGTACCTCCGAAATTAATTGATTTTCTTACTTTTTCAAAGTCTTTTTTTATGCTTAAAGGTACATATATTTGCTTTAGGTTCTTACATATCTCCAGAGCAGATCTGTCTATATACTTTATACTTTCAGGAAACCTTATTTTTTCAAGGCTATCACAATGTGCAAAAGCAGCAAAATATACCTCTTCAAGACTTGAAGGTAAAGTGATTTCCATTAAATTAGTGCAACCCCAAAATACTCCCATATTCAATACTTTGATATCACAACCTTCCTTAAATACAACTTTTTCAAGTGACTCACAATCTTCAAAGGCTTTTCCACCCAGATAATCGGTGCCCTCAGGAATCTCTATTTCTTTAAGGCTTGTACATTCCTTAAAGGCTTCCTCATAAATTTTTTTAATATTGCTTTCTTCCTCAAATATACACTCTTTTAAATTTTTACATCCGCTAAAAGCTCTCTTTCCTATAATTTCTACACTTTGGGGAATCTCAATTTTTTCTAATTTTTCAGAGTTTAAAAACATCTCATCATTTATATACTTTATTCCTTCTTTGATCTTAACATAGCCTTCCCCGTCTGTATATTCCAGGAGTATATTTTTTAAATATTTACATCCATATTCGTCTTTTTCCAGATGCTCAAGCCAGTATGTGTTTTCAAATGCTCCTACCCCTACTGTATCCGGAGTTTTTTCCATTTCCAAATACGATAAATTTCTGCAATTTGCAAAAGCTCCATCCCCTATAACCGTAATACTTTCAGGCAATACAACAGTACGTAAAGAGTCTAATTCTGCACATGCTTTACTTGCAATAACTCTTGTACCCTCTCTTACCCTTATTTCACTGCCTTTATTCTCATATTTTATAAGTGCATCACCTACATATATACCATCTTCATCTTCCAAAATCCCTCTTTCATAATATTTTGTGCCTTCAAATGTACCTTCCTCAATATATTTTATTCCTTTAGACATATCTATTTCAGAAAGTTTTTTACAACATTTGAACGCATAGGAATTTATCCGCTCGACTGAATCCGGAATTTCTATACTCTGTAGTTTTTCGCAGTCTAAAAAGGCTTCACTTCCTATATTTTTTAAACCGTCATTCAACTCTATTTCTTTCAATTCTTTACAGTTTGAAAATGCAGACTCGTCAATCTCATTTACTCCCGGAGGAATATTTATTTTTTCCAAAGCAATACAATCTTTAAATGTTGCAGCATTTATTATCTCCAAGCCTTCGGGTAATTCCACATTTTTTAAACT
>CAKAQP010000160.1 GCA_916720285.1 uncultured Lachnoanaerobaculum sp.
CAAGTCCTGCAAGCTGCTTAAAGAAATCTCCGGCACTTTCAAATGTATCTCTTATCTTTTCACTTTCACTTACGACAATTCCCTTTGCCTTATGTGAAGGAGGAACATTCATAGATGCTCTTACATTTCTTATTGCTCTTACGGCTTCTTTTATAAGCTCGGCTTTATTTTCATCATCCTCAAAATTGTATTCAGGATTTTCTACAGGCCAAGGCTCAATCATTATACTCTTGACATCTTCATTTACGGTACAATATATTTCCTCTGTGATAAAAGGCATAAACGGATGTAAAAGCTTTAAAATAGTATTTAAAACTTCTGTAAGTACGGCAAGTGCAGTATCTCTACTTTCGTCTTCCTTATTCCAGAGTCTTACCTTTACCATCTCGATATACCAGTCACAGAACTCTTCCCATGCAAAGTCGTATATCTTTGAAAGTGCTATACCAAGTTCAAATTTATCCAGATTTGTTGTAACTTCCTTTATAAGTTTGTTTGCCTTTGAAAGTATCCACTTATCTGAAAGCATAAGCTTTGAATTGTCTATTTTACCCGGCTTGTCCTCACCTATATTCATCATGATAAGTCTTGCGGCATTCCAGATCTTATTTGCAAAGTTTCTGGCACTTTCAACTCTCTCATAATAGAATCTCATATCATTTCCCGGCGCATTTCCTGTAATAAGCATCATTCTAAGTGCATCTGCACCATACTTGTCTATTACTTCAAGCGGATCGATACCGTTTCCGAGAGATTTACTCATCTTTCTACCCTCGGAATCTCTTACAAGTCCGTGTATAAGAACAGTGCGGAAAGGTGATTTTCCGGTCTGCTCATAGCCTGAGAACACCATTCTTACAACCCAGAAGAATATAATATCATAACCTGTTACAAGAACATCCGTTGGATAGAAATACTTCATTTCCTCAGTATCCTCAGGCCAACCGAGTGTTGAGAAAGGCCAAAGTGCTGATGAAAACCATGTATCCAAAGTATCCTCATCCTGTACAAGCTCATGGCATCCGCATTTCGGACAGCACTCAGGTTTCTCTCCGGCAACAGTTATCTCACCGCATTTTTTACATGTATATGCAGGTATCTGATGTCCCCACCAAAGCTGTCTTGAAATACACCAGTCTCTTATGTTTTCAAGCCAATGTAAATATGTCTTTGCATAGCTTTCGGGTACAAACTTAAGTTCTCCCGTCTCAATCGCCTTTATTGCAGGCTTTGCCATCTCGTTCATAGCTACAAACCATTGCGGCTTTATAAGCGGCTCTACAACTGTCTTACATCTGTCATGTCTACCTACATTGTGGCTGTGAGGAACTACCTTTACCAAAAGTCCGGCCTCGTCAAGATCCTTTACTATAAGTTTTCTTGCCTCATATCTGTCAAGTCCGTCATACTTGCTTCCCGGCATATCAATAGTCGCATCATCATGCATTATATTGATTTCAGGCAAATTATGTCTTTTTCCTACCTCAAAGTCATTAGGGTCATGTGCAGGTGTTATCTTTACACATCCTGTTCCGAACTCCTTATCAACATACTCATCCGCTACTACGGGTATCTCTCTTCCCACAAGCGGCAAAATAAGCTTCTTGCCTATAATATCTTTATATCTTTCATCCAACGGATTTACCGCAACCGCAGTATCTCCAAGAAGTGTCTCAGGTCTTGTTGTAGCAATCTCGACAAATTTTCCTTCTTCTCCTACAACAGGATACTTTATATGCCAGAAATTGCCGTCCATTTCAATATGTTCAACCTCTGCATCTGAAATAGAAGTTTTACAGACAGGACACCAGTTTATAATCCTGTTACCTTTGTAAATATACCCTTTTTCATACAATCTGAGGAAAACTTCCTTTACAGCCTTTTGTCCCTGTTCATCCATGGTAAATCTTTCTCTGTCCCAATCTGCAGATGAACCAAGTCTTTGAAGCTGATTGATTATTCTTGTACCGTAATCATTTCTCCATGCCCAAGCTTCCTTTAAGAATCCTTCTCTTCCAAGCTCATGCTTATCCTTGCCCTCGGCTTTAAGCTTTTCAATAACCTTTACCTCTGTAGCGATAGCCGCATGGTCTGTTCCCGGCTGCCAAAGCGCCTCATATCCGGCCATTCTCTTATATCTTATCAGAATATCCTGCATAGTATTATCAAGTGCATGTCCCATATGCAGCTGACCTGTGATATTTGGTGGTGGCATTATAATTGTAAAAGGCTTTTTATCCTTATTTACCTTTGCATGGAAGTACTTTTCTTCCAACCATTTTTTATATATTCTGCCCTCTATTTTTTCGGGGCTGTATGTCTTTTCCAATTCTTTCATATCTACCTGCCTTATTTCATATTTCTGTAATCCGCTTTTAAATCAGCGATATAATCACCTAAAACTTTTTTCTTCCTTGCCGTATCTTCCGTCTCGAATATTGAATTTATATTCTTTATTCTTTCACTTTCTCCAACGCCTTCCAATGCTATATCAAAAGCTTTCTTTGCTTCGCCTGCCAAATCGGCTTTTAACAGTTGTGGCCATTCCTCATCATTTTCTTCTTTATATGATGATATAAATATTCTCTTAAGGAAATATATTTCCATCAAAATCACATCGTCATTTGTAAGTTCATATGACTTTTTCAGCGCATCCAAAGCCTCTTCATACAAAAAAAGGTTTGCATAAATAACACCGAGATTATGATACACACTTCCTATAAAAACGTTCTCAGCCTTTGTATCCATATCAAGGATTTCCAGATAGTACTTTTTTGCCAAATCATACTTTCCTATATAAAACATATAGTCCGCTCTTTGCTTGGCAACCTCATGTACCGCCATTTTCTTTATCTTTCCCATGGCATTTCTGAAAATTATTGTCTCTGCATTATTGTACAGACTGCATGAATCAATGATATATACCAAAATATCTTCATCAGCCGTCCCGTTAGACATTTTTCTTTTCACATTATCGGCTAAGACTTCTAAATTCAAGTCATCCCTTATAAATTCAACCAAAGTATCACTTACAATTCCCTCGGTAACTAAAATAGGATTCTCAAATATTATATAACACAACTCTTCATAACTGTGTATATTCAGCGATAATACTTCTATTTTGAAAGGCTTTTTTACTTTTAAGGCTTCACATAGTATTAATCCCATATATTTACCTCGATATTTCTCTTTATATCAGTAGGCGGATACATATCACCAAAGCCTGCATCCTCTATTTCGACATTCATGATTTTATCGTCCAAAAATTTTGTTCTGAAATAAAATCTTCTGGTCTTTATAGGCCTTTTAGGTAGAAAGTCCAATACAATTGGAATGCTTTTCTTGACCTTACCGTCAACCCCTACCACACTGATATCAATTACTTCCTTCTCATCAGGTATCATTAAAAGTTCAGTACCGGGTTCATCCCAAAAGTCTCCCGCCTTTGCAAGGTATATCTTTCCGTCTTTACCGTTGTTCTCTACATTTATATAAACATCCGACCTCAGTCTTCCTTCACAAATTGCAGTCAAATTATATATGGAGTTCTCGCTCGCAAGGTCAACACCTTTAAATGCCGCACCTTTTGCAAAAATATTTGTATCGAGATATACCTTACCTCTTGAACACAGATAACTTATAAATCCGTCTGCCCACTCATGTTCCGCAAACACCTGCCCCGTAAGAAAAATAGATGAAAATTTTTTCTTATCCATTACTTTCTCGGCAACTGAAGTCAAAATCTTATCTGCAAGCTTGGCTCCTGAAGGATTATTAAGTATCTGCAAGTTAAAAGCCTCATCCATATTTTCGGACTCCGCATTAACAAGCAGTTTTCTTGAATTTCTGTTTACAAGCATTTCATAGTATGTAAGACTTACATCCGAAAGATCGTACATTCCCACTTTATTGTTCCATATATCCTTTTTTAATGAAAGAACAAAGTAGATAAAGCTTTCTTCCTTGCTGATTATATGTATATGGTTCGGTTGATAACCAAGTCCTACAAAGGCCTCCCTTATATCACCGACTATATCTTCTTCCAAACCTGCCATAGCTACAACTACTTCCTCAGGCTTTTCCTTATATAATTTTTCCATTCCGGCATTTATTATTTCTCTGAAGTAAATTTTCAATATTTCTTTTCCTTCATATCTTGTACCGTCAATGGTTGCTATACCGTCTTTTCTTGTCAATTTTAATAATTTATCGGTAATTATACCTTTTCCGTCCAATGCCAAAGCATAAGCATCTTCACCCACTACCCAGGCATCTTCACCCTTTTTTTTGCTTATAACAGTGGGGAAAATTAATGCTTCATCATCAGGGTAAAATATAAGATTTGTACTTATATCCGATAAAGCGATTCCAAGTACCTTCGGATTCATCGTATCTCCCATTTTATATAAATATCAAATGCAAATATAAAATTTACATTCCTTTCATTTTTTATATCAGTGTAAATAAATTAGCTACCAACTCGTCTTTATACACAAACTCGGTCAATTTTTCCTTAAGTTCTTTTTCTTTGTCTTTTGGCAGTTCCTCTATATCATTTATAAGAATAAACCTGCTTTCTCCGGCATTATCTGCTTTACTGAATTGAACACAGTCATTTACCGAAACTTTCATATCTCCGTCTTCATTTTCAAGGATCTGATATTCCCATATCTCATCCGAAAAAATCTTCTTATATTTAACAAATATATTTTTATAGATATTGAGAAACTCCTCCTCAATAAAATCGTCATTTAAAGGAAAAATTCTTGACTTCAATATAACGGAATCTTTCTTTGCCTTGTATTCAACAAAAGTGGATTCGAGTATATCTCTTTCAACAGGTACAAACTTTGACAGATTTTTAAAGTATGAAAATACCATTCCCATATCGCAAAGATTATTTACTATCTGCTCACATAATCTTGTCTGCTTAAAGTTAAGTTTATCCTTCTTTGAATAATACTTTGACAATGCCAGCATATAAATATTCGGGAATTCCTTTATATCGTCAACATCACTGAGTCCGTCTTCCAGATACTCAAATATATTGTCTTTTATATTTTCATCATTCATGAAGAATAAATCACTCTTTACGGTAAAATATGCTCTTATAATTATATCCGTAACTCTTTTTCTCTCCGTGTAAATTCTGAAAGCCTCATCCAAATATGCTGTCTGATTTGAGAAAAGCATTTGTATAAGCAATCTTTCTTCAAAATCATATGTTTCAATATTTTTCTCAACACATAACTTTAAACAATCAAACATATTTCGTGTTTTTCCGTTGTATACCTTTGCAATAAATTCCAAAGTTTTATCTGTGTACTTTTCATCCTTATAAAGATTAAAAGCCATCAAAGCAAGTATTTTATTTTGGTT
>CAKAQP010000161.1 GCA_916720285.1 uncultured Lachnoanaerobaculum sp.
GGCCTTTTATCCTTGTAAATATAGAAAGTATGCACCGGGAATAGAGCACTTAGCTAATAAAAGGGGAGTACAAATAGAGTTTGACGACACCGACCTTTATATTATTACCGATATTGCTGCTTGGAAAATATCATATGTAGAATACTTTGACAGGTATAAGTTATTGCATTGTCCGTTTGATAAAAATCCTCTGACCATGGGAGAAGCAAAGACTGCGCACTACCATGTACAAAGGGATGTGGCAAAGAATCAATCACCATATAATCATCTCGAGTATATATTAAGACATGATGAGGCAAAAAAGTTAATGCAGGTTAGTTATAAGAAATTACCGAAAGTAACAAAGCAACAAAAAAAGTATTATCGTCAAGCTGAAAATAGAGAAAAAAGAAACAGTATAAAAAGAGTTTGGAACTTATTTGCGAAACTCGAAGAGGAAAAGGTGAAGTGTGCCGATAGAATCGTTTGACTACGGACCGGGCATGGAGAACTGCTTACTATAGCATTCTCCTACACCCGGCTTGGAGCTTCCCTTTTGGTAGGAGGTATATTCATTTGACAGGAGCATTAACTTTTTTTAGCTCTTCAATATATTCCAATCCAAATACTTCAATTTGATCTAATACTTTACGAAATTTCTCACCCATTTTACTAAGTTTATATTCTACTCTTGGTGGGACCTCAGCATAAACTGTACGTGTAATCAAAAGATCTTTCTCAAGTTGACGAAGTTGTCTTGTGAGCATACTTCGTGTTATATCAGGTATATTTTTTTGTAATTCATTAAATCTTTGAGTACCTGTGCTTAATTGAAATAGAATGACAATTGTCCATTTACCTTGTAAAGCATGCTGAGTTGTTGAAAAAGGGCATTGCCCATAAATACTTTTCATGAAATTTCTCCTTTATTTATCACAATAGTAGCAGTAATGATACTATGTAGCAAAAAAGTGCGTACTTGAATAAATAGCGATAAAGATTATGATAATTATATAGAAACACAAAATAAAAATCAATTAAGTGGAGGAAATTAAAATGAAAAGTTATAGTAAAGCAAGTGTAGCAAATGAGCCCAGAACTGAACTTCATGATTTACTTGGATTGACAGGAGCAGAGATAAGCATAAACCATCTTCCGGCCGGTGTAGGAGTACCATTTGTACACGCTCATAAGAATAATGAAGAAATTTATATCATTTTATCAGGTAAGGGTAAGGCCATAGTAGATGATGAAGAAATTAGCTTAGAGTCAGGTGATATAGTTCGAATTTCTCCAAATGGAAAGAGACAGTTCTTTGCAGCAAAAGATTCCGAGTTAAGTTATGTATGCATTCAAGTTAAGGAAGGTTCTATAGAAGGTTATACTACAAATGATGCTATAATATATGGATAGTCAAAGAAGAAAGCACTTTAATTATAAGGTGCTTTTTTATTTTTAAATAAGAAACGTATGTACATACTTTTTATACCACAGGTTGAATGACAAGTAAGATTCACTGTAATATACTTAATCCATAAAAGCAAATATGTCTCTTATAGTTCAATGGACAGAATGACCGGCTACGAACCGGTTGATTCCGGTTCGAATCCGGATAGGAGAATAGATATTTCATATGGTTTTGTCGATGAGATATCAACTTAAATAAGGGTAGGTGTCCCGAGTGGCGAAGGGGGCGGACTGTAAATCCGTTACAAAAGAAACAACGCAGGTTCGATTCCTGCTCTGCCCACTGTAACAGAGCTGACATAACTAAGGCCTGCATTGACATAAATTTTTGTCTGAATTATAATGTTTTACGGATTTGACTTATAAGATTATTAGATATATTACGATAAATTACTTTTAGCAGAAAATGGAGGCATTATGAAACAGTGTATGGATTTAACTAATCTGCATCGCAGATTAAAAAAGATAATAGGGCAGGTACAGGCAATAGATAAAATGATAGAGGAAGATGTGCCTTGCGAGGACGTGCTTTCTCAGATAAATGCCGCAAAATCAGCGTTACACGGTTGTGGAAAGGTGATACTTGAAGGACATATACAACACTGTGTGAGAGACGGTATTGAACATGGTGATGTAGATAAGACAATAGAGAATTTTACAAAAGCGGTAGAGCGATTTGCAAATATGGGATAATATATAAAAATATAAGACTTCAAAAAAGCCGATACATTAAACCAAAGTGGTTAATGTGTCGGCTTTTTTAAATATAATATTGACAACATATACCCCTATAGGTATAGTTCTGATATAAACATATACCCCTATAGGTATAAATAATGACTTATGTATTTTGAAAGAAGGCTTATATGAAAGATTTCATGAGAAAACTCGAAGGTTTAATGGAAATTGGAGGAGTAAAAAAAGATATAGTATTTTTGATTATATCGGGATTATCTCTTTTCTTAAGCTTGACAGGATTGATAAAGTTGCCGGTTAATCTTGCATGGGTTGCAATCATACTTTGCGGTTTTCCTATAATTATGGAAGCGATAATAGGACTGACTACCGAGTTTGATATTAAAGCTGATGTTTTGGTATCACTTGCACTTATTGCAGCCATATGTATCGGTGAAGTTTTTGCGGCCGGAGAAATAGCCTTTATCATGCAGTTTGGAGCTTTACTTGAAGATTTGACAGTGGAAAAGGCAAGAGCGGGAATTGAAAAGCTTGTAAAGCTGACACCCAAAACTGCAAGAATTATTGAAAACGGTGTTGAAAGAATTATAGAATCTGACAGTGTAAAGACAGGAGATATTATAAGGGTACTACCCGGTGAAAGTATACCTGTTGACGGAATTATTATTTCAGGTCAGACTTCTATAGATCAGGCAGTTATGACAGGCGAGTCTTTACCTGTTGATAAAACTGTAGGGGACGAAGTTGCAAGCGGAACAATAAATCAGTTCGGAGTATTTGAACTTAAGGCCACTAAAGTCGGTGAGGACAGTTCTATTCAAAGAATGATTAAACTTGTACAATCTGCAGATGCAGGAAAGTCAAAGATAGTGGGAATTGCTGACAGATGGGCCACATGGATTGTAATTATAGCGCTAAGTGTGGCAGCACTTACTTGGATATTTACCGGAGAGATAATCAGAGCGGTTACTATTCTTGTTGTTTTTTGTCCCTGTGCATTGGTGCTCACAACGCCTACAGCTATAATGGCGGCAATAGGAAATGCAACGAAGCACGGATTTCTTGTAAGAGAAGGAGATGTACTTGAGAGACTGTCAAAAGTTGATACTATTGCTTTTGATAAAACCGGTACACTTACAACAGGTAAGCTTACCGTTAAGGAATACAAGAGTATATCAAATGATTTTACCAATGAAGATATTTTTTCATTTGCGGCAGCTTGTGAGGCACTTTCTGAACACCCGATAGGAAAGGCAATTGTAAATTCATATAAAGAAATAACCGGAAAAGATATTTTAAAATGTGAAAATTTTCTCATGAAAGTCGGTAGGGGTGTATCATCTACAATAGATAATAAATCAGTTCTTGCAGGAAATATAAGACTTTTAAATGATAATAATATTATTGTTGAAAATGAGGAGGAGTTCAATAGGCATACAAATCAGGGAAGTACAGTTATTTATATAGGAATAGATTCAAAGTTTGTAGGATATATAGTACTTTCAGATACATTAAGAGAAGAGAGCTCTCAAATGATTTCAGAGCTGTCGGAACTTGGTGTGGCGCCGGTTTTACTTACAGGTGATAATGCAAATGCGACAGGTAATATAGCAAGTGCTTTAAAGATATCAGAGCATATTTCAGAATGTATGCCTGAAGATAAGCTTAAGTTTATTGACTGCAGGGAGAAGGGAGAAAAACTTGTATGTATGATCGGAGACGGTGTAAATGATGCACCTGCACTTAAAAGAGCAACCGTTGGTATTGCTATGGGAGGTGTGGGAAGTGATATTGCAATAGAAGCTGCGGATATTGCACTTGTAGATGATGATGTTAAAGAGCTTCCACGTTTATTGTCACTATCTAAAAAGATGATGAATACTATCAAATTAAATATGTCATTTTCTATGGGACTGAATTTCATTGCAATTTTTTTGGCAGTAACAGGTGTATTAAATCCCATTGTAGGAGCATTGGTACATAATACAGGCTCTATACTTGTAATAATTAATTCATCCCTTTTGCTTAAGTGGAAGGGATATATATAAGATTTAAAAAGGCAATCCTTTTTGGGACTGCCTTTTTTTATTAATATAGTATATAATATAATTTTGACATTAATTTAGAATAAATAATTATATAGGAGATAAGATGAGCGAAAAGGAAAAGATGATCGCAGGAAAGATATATGATCCTACTGATGAAGAATTGGTAAGGCTGAGAACAAAAGCACATAGACTTTCACAACAGTACAATGCTTTATTTGAGGATGACGGTTTGCGAGATACTATTATAGATGAACTGATACCTAATAAAGGAAAAGGTTTATATTTACAGGGACCGATTTATTTTGACTATGGAGCTTTCACAACATTTGGAGAAAACTGCTATGCCAATTTTAATTTTACTGTATTGGATGTATGTCCTGTAAATATTGGTGATAATGTAATGTTTGGACCGAACTGCAGTCTTATGACACCGATGCATCCGTTAAGGTGGCAGGAGAGGAATATCAAGTTTAAGGACGATAAAACAGCCTATGACGATGAGTATGCAAAGCCTATAAATATAGGTGATAACTGCTGGATTTCGGCAAATGTAGTGATAACAGGCGGAGTGACTATAGGAGAGGGCTGTGTGATAGGAGCAGGAAGTGTGGTCACTAAGGATATACCTGCAAACAGTCTGGCGGCAGGAAATCCTTGTAAAGTTATAAGAGAGATAAATGAAAAAGACTCGATAAAATATAAAAAAGAATTATTTTGACAGATAGGAAATAAGATGAACAAAGAAATATTAAAAGAGTGGTCAATAGATATACTGGTGGATATTATTGCAGGTATATTTATGGGAATAGGAACTTACTGCTTTGCAGCAGCGTTCAAGTTTCCTATGGTGGGATTTACAGGACTTGCGCTGATACTGTATCAGCTTTTCGGATTACCGGTAGGTATAGGCACTATAGTCCTTAATATACCTTTTGCCATAATATCATATAGGGAAATCGGAAGAAAGTTTTTATTAAAGTCAGTCAAGTCAATTGTTATAACATCAATAATGATTGATATTGTTGCAAAAGTTGTGCCGGCATATCAGGGAGAGTATATACTTGCAGCCATATGTACGGGAGTTATTTCCGCCACAGGCTACGCACTGATATTTATGAGAGATTCATCGACAGGCGGAGCGGATTTTATAATGGTGCTTATCCACCACTTCTTCC
>CAKAQP010000162.1 GCA_916720285.1 uncultured Lachnoanaerobaculum sp.
ATATGTTGTGTGATATGTCATATTTTGAAAGTATATATGAAATAGATTTGAAGATATACTATGAAGAATCAAAAAATGAATTGGAAGCAGCCACTATTACCGCCTTTGAAAACGGAACGGATATCATAATAGGCGGTGAAACGGCGGTGAATAAGGCGAATTTGCTAGGTATGCCTTCACTGTTTTTATCAACGACAGAAGAATCTTTAAAAAATGCCATAAATATAGCCGGAAATGTAAAGTATGCAATGCAAACGGAAAGAAAGAGCAATGCACAGCTTGAAACTATTTTGGACTATTCTTTTACGGGAGTAATAAAAATTGATGTTGACGGAAAAATTCTTGTTATAAATAAAATAATGGAGAGTTTTTTTGAACAGGGCAAAAGTTTTATCGGTAAAGAGATATTTGAAATACTTTCGGATATTACTATTGAAGATTTTAAACAGGTAATGGCAGGAAAATTTGAAAACAAGGCATATTTTCTTAAAGTTAACGGTAATAATTTCTATGCTATGCTTGCACCTATACTTGTGGATTCTGTAATAGATGGAGCTATATTATCATGTCATAAGGTTATAGAGCAAAAGAGAAATACCGAAAATGAAGAAAAAAAATATAAAACAGGTTCTTTAGCTATAGGTAATTTTAAAGATATTGTATGTGAGTCAAAGAATATGCATGAAATCGTACATTTGGCAAAATTATATGCCAATTCAGATTTTCCTGTTATGATCACAGGCGAAACAGGCACTGAGAGAAGGCTTTTGGCACAAAGTATTCACAACTATGGAATAAGAAGCAAAGAGTCCTTTGTGATGATAAGTTGTGAGGGCATGGAAGAGGCTTTACAAAGAGAACTTATCTATGGTGAAAAGGGAGTTATACTTCAGGCAAAAGGTGGCACTGTGCTGATAGAGGAAGTGGACAAGATGAGTATAGCCAATCAGTGCACTTTGTTTCAGATAATAAAATATAAAATACTTAAGTCTAAATACATTGATGTAAGAATCATATGTACAAGCAGAGTAGATATTTCCGAACTTATGATAAGTGGAGCTATATTAGAAGAGCTTTATTATGTTTTGGATGGATTAAATCTTTTTATACCACCTTTACGAGAGAGAAAAGCAGATTTAAGTATAATGATTGACGACGGTATAAAAAAGATAAGTGAGAAATATTCAAGATTCCATTACTTAAGTAAAGAGGCAAAAGACACTATGATGGAATATGAGTGGAGCGGTAATATATTACAACTTGATAATTTTATAGAAAGACTGATATTAACAGCTACAAAGAGAAATATTGAGGCAAAAAGTGTAAAAGAGTTATTGGAAATGTTATATGTTTCACCTTCGACAGTACAAAATTCGGTAGGAAGAGTCGAGGAGATAAAGAGCATATTAAGGAAGAACAATGGCAATAGATTACTTACAGCCAATGAACTGAAAATAAGTAAAGCAACTCTGTGGAGATGGATAAAAAAATATAATATTGAAATATAATGAAATAAAATGAAATCAAAACGAAACCTTGATGA
Organism: uncultured Lachnoanaerobaculum sp.; assembly: GCA_916720285.1. Taxonomy (GTDB): domain Bacteria; phylum Bacillota; class Clostridia; order Lachnospirales; family Lachnospiraceae; genus Lachnoanaerobaculum. Next base: position 1,544 of record CAKAQP010000162.1, read on the forward strand.
AATAAATTATCGATTTTATATAAAGTGCATAAAAGTTAAAAAATCCCTAGTGTGATATTACTATTGAATCGACTTTTTTTGTTAACTATAATGCGATTAAAGTTAGTCAATGTTTTGAAAGGATGGTCAAAAATGAAGATTGGATTTATAGGTTTAGGAATTATGGGAAAGCCGATGGCAAAGAACCTTGTTAAGGCAGGTCATGAGCTTGTTGTTTTTGATTTTAACAAAGAAGCAGTTGCAGAGCTTGTAGCTTTGGGCGCTAAAGAGGCGAATAGCGGTAAGGAAGTTGGAGAGGCTTGTGAGCAGGTAATTACAATGGTTCCTAACTCACCTCATGTAAGAGCCGCTGTTCTTGGAGAAGGTGGAGTAGCTGAGGGTGCTAAGCCGGGAACTGTAGTAATTGATATGAGTTCAATAGACCCTACAGAGTCAAAGGCTATTGGAGCAGAGCTTGCTAAAAAGGGTATTGAAATGATGGATTGCCCTGTTTCAGGTGGAGAGCCAAAGGCAATAGACGGTACACTTTCTGTTATGTGTGGTGGAAAGAAAGAATTGTTTGATAAGTACTATGATATGCTTATGGTTATGGCAGGTTCTGTAGTTTATGTCGGTGAGATTGGATCAGGAAATGTGGCAAAACTTGCAAACCAGATGATAGTTGCAATCAATATAGCTGCAGTAGCTGAAGCACTTACATTTGCAAAGAAGGCAGGAACGGATCCTGAGCTTGTATATCAGGCAATTAGAGGAGGTCTTGCAGGCTCAACAGTTATGGATGCTAAGGCACCTATGATGCTTGAAGGAAATTATAAGCCGGGATTTAGAATTGAACTTCATATCAAGGATCTTACAAATGCACTTAATGCATCTCATGCTATCAATTCACCTTCACCTCTTACAGCACAGCTTATGGAAATTATGCAGGGACTTAAGGCAGACGGTTTAGAGATGAATGATCACAGCTCTATAGTGAAGTATTATGAGAAGGTTTCAAATACAAGCATAGTAAAATAAGCAAAAGGTGAACAAAGTGAATACTGATTTTATAAAGGGTGTAGTAGTACCGATTATTACACCGATAGATGAAAATGAGTTGATAGATGAAGCAAAATTGCGTGATCAAGTAGACTATGTTATTGAAGGTGGTGTACTTGGAATCTTAGCATTTGGAAGCAATGGCGAATTTTATATGCTTGAAGAAGATGAGATGGAGCGTGGTCTAAAGATTATGCTTGATCAGGCAGCAGGAAGAGTACCGGTATATTTCGGAATAGGTGCTATCAGTACAAAGAAATGTATACGCCTTGCACAGATGGCTAAAGCAAGCGGTGCGGCGGGCATATCTGTTCTTCAGCCGATGTTTTTAAAGCCTAATGAGACGGAGCTTTATAATCATTTTAAAGATATTGCAGATTCTATCAGTGATTTGCCTATGCTTTTGTATAATAATCCGGGAAGAGTAGGATATACATTGTCAGCAAATTTGGTAGAAAAATTAGCGACAGACTGTAAGAATATCGTTGGTATGAAGGATACCAGCGGTGACATAACACAGACGTCCGAGTTTATCAGAAGAACAAGACATCTTGGATTTAAGGTGTTTGGAGGAAAAGATACACTTCTTTATGCGTCCATGTGTCATGGTGCAGTAGGTGGTGTATGTACAGCTGCAAACTTTATGCCTGAATTAATTACAGATATCTATAATAAATATGTTACAGGAGATATCGAAGGCTCACTTGAAGCACAGTTTAAACTAAATCCGGTCAGACTTTCAATGGATGCGGGAAGTTTTCCGGTAGCATCAAAAGATATGGCAAATTTGAGAGGAAGAGATATAGGAAAGCCTTTCAAACCAAGTTTGCCTACACCGGATGGGGCTGCACTTGAAGGATACAAGAAAACTATGAAGGAAGCAGGTCTTATATAATAAGACGGAGATTAGTTAAAATTCAGAACCATCATGTATACTCATGGTGGTTCATTTAAAAATAAAAGAATATGGAATATAAAAGATATAAAGATACTATTGTTGTCAGAATAGACAAGGGTGAAGATATTATAAAGAAATTGTTGGAACTGGCAGTAGAAGAGGATATTTTATTTTCGTCTATAAGTGGACTTGGAGCTGTGGACGAAGTGGTACTGGGGATTTTTGATACAGAAAATAAAAAGTATATTTCCGTAACTTATACAGGAGATTTTGAAATAACTTCTTTAGTAGGAAGTCTAAGCAGAAAAGATGGAAAGCCATATATACATGCCCATATGTCAATTGGAAATGTTATTAAAAATAAGTTTGTCGGAGGACATCTTAATAAAGCCATAGTTAGTGCAACAGCAGAAATAATATTGGCAGTTGTTGATATGGTTGTTGAGAGAGAACTTAATAAAGAAATCGGATTAAACTTGTTTAAGTTATAAAAAATCGAGGAATAAATGGCCAATTTACTTGTAAAAATAAAAGATGAAGATAATGTAGCTATTGCAGTGGAAGAAATAAAAGCAGGTACGAAGATATATGATGATCTTAGTGCCATAGATGATATTCCACAGGCACATAAAATAGCATTGAGAGATATAAAAAAGGATCAGCCTGTAATAAGATATGGTGTAATACTAGGATACGCTCTTGAAGATATAAAAAAGGGGCATTGGATAAATGAGTTTATGCTTAGACTTCCAAGCCCACCTTCACTTGATGATATGACATGGGGGAAGAACATAGTTCCTATGGACAAATTGCCTGATCCTCCGGTAAAAACTTGGTTTGGGTATAGAAATCCTAATGGTGGTTATGCAGGAACCAGAAATATTCTTGGCATACAAACTACAGTACAATGTGTTTCAGGAGTTTTGGACGTGGCAGTTGAGAGAATAAAGCGTGAGCTGCTACCCAAATATCCTAATGTAGACAATGTAGTGGCAGTAAATCATGCATACGGCTGTGGTGTTGCAATAAAAGCAAGGGAAGCACATATTCCTATTCGCGCTTTAAGAAATATAGTTCACCACCCGAATTTTGGTGGAGTAGTCATGACGGTAGCGCTTGGGTGCGAAAAACTTACACCTGATATGCTTTTAGATCCTGAGGAAAATACACCTGAGAATGTTATTATATTACAGGAATGTAAGGGATTTGAAGCTATGATGACAGCAATAATGGATATGGCAGACAAAAAGCTTGCTATTTTGAATGAAAGAAAAAGAGAAGAATTGCCACTTTCCGATCTGCTTGTAGGTATGCAATGCGGAGGTTCTGATGCTTTTTCAGGAGTGAGTGCAAATCCCTCAGCCGGATATGCAGCAGATATGTTGGTAAAGGGTGGTGCTACTGTAATGTTTTCAGAAGTAACAGAGGTTAGAGACGGTGTACATCTGATAGGAGAAAGGTGTATCAGCGAGGAAGTTGTAAAAAAACTGGCTTCTGAGATGAGATGGTATGATAATTATCTTTTGGACGGAGATGTTGATAGAAGTGCAAATCCTACTCCGGGAAATAAAAAAGGCGGACTTGCTAATATAGTGGAAAAAGCTATGGGATCCATAGCAAAGTCAGGAACTTCACCTATTGTAGAGGTATTATCACCGGCAGAAACTCCCGTTAAGCATGGCCTTATTTATGCAGCTACACCGGCATCAGACCTGGTATGTGGTCCTTGTCAAGTAGCATCAGGTATAGGTTTGCAAGTCTTTATGACCGGAAGAGGAACACCTTATAATTTGGCTATTTCTCCGGTAATCAAGGTTTGTTCAAGAGATGATATGAAAAATCAGTGGATGGATCTGATAGATGTAAATGCCGGACCTGTAGCAAA
>CAKAQP010000163.1 GCA_916720285.1 uncultured Lachnoanaerobaculum sp.
AGTTGTGCTTACCGCAGGTCGGACAAGCTATCTCATGCTCATCAATATACTTTTTCATCTCATCATTTGACCATGCATCCACGCTACCGTCTATAGTAACATCATTTTCCTGCATATAGTCTTCAATGATCTTGTCCGCTCTAAATCTCTCATGGCATTCCTTACAATCCATCAAAGGATCTGAGAAGCTTCCCAAGTGTCCTGATGCTATCCATGTCTGCGGATTCATCAAGATGGCACAGTCCACACCTACATTGTATGGTGACTCCTTTATAAACTTCTGCCACCAGGCAGCTTTAACATTATTCTTTAATTCAACACCCAAGTTACCATAGTCCCAGGTATTTGCAAGACCGCCGTATATCTCTGAACCCGGATATACAAATCCTCTTGATTTTGCCAGTGCTATGATTTTTTCCATGCTATATTCCATGAATTTCTCCTTTTATTTAAATATAATATAATTAAAGCCATCTACCTTGGCAGTATTATCATCAAACTCGATATCATTTGACACATAGGTGATTTCTCCCTCTGTATACACATCGGCCTTACCGTCTATTACAGCAATATAATCACCTTTGATTCCGTCAGGTATATCTATTGAGTCCATCTTTGAGACATCAATATCCTTAAGATTGTATACCTCTACAGAATTCAAATCAAAGCTGTTATCTTGAGTGAACTTTGCGAACTCTTCCATACATTCAAATGAGCTATATGAAAATACAAGTTTTGCCACATTCTTTTTTATTGTGGCATCCTCAAGTTTTACCTGATTATTTGCATTTAACTTATTAAAGTCTTCTATCTCCGTATTGGCAAAGCTTTTAAGCTCATCGCTCTTTGCTTCTGTATCTATTTCTTCAACCAAGGCGGACTTTAGTGTGCCGTCCCTGGATATAAATATAGAGCTTTGATCAGGATGGTATGAATATGACTTATTTCCGCCACAGCCTGTCAAAAATAACAGTAATGCTGCAGCCGCCAAATATCCCTTTTTCATGAGCACTCCTCTTCTATATAAATTTATCCGCCCCAAAGGCGGTATAACAATTAAACTATGTCAGAATATTCCAATTTTTATTAAGACACTAGAAACAAGTATGCCACAAATACGGCTCATTTTCAAGGTAGGAGAGATTTTTTATTATATTTTTGTTCGATATAAAAAGCTCCGATTTAAACGTAGTCGGAGCTTTTTATAATTAATTTTTCATACTATCCTATTACTTAACTACCGGTGATGCATATTTGCCGGGATCCTTAGCGGGTTTACAGTATTCTCTCCATTCATCAAAGCTATGAATATCATGCTCTTTTCCGTCCACTGAATTTTCAGCATTTATTTTAACTCCGTCAAAAGACACTTCCCTACCCTCAGGCAGTATAATTGACATTATTTCCTCTTCACTTGGATTACCTGTAAGTACTATATCCACCGCAATATTTGCCCTTCCTTCATTTATATCATTTTTCTTTATTTCATCACATAAGCTCTTAAGTTTAGGGAACATATTAAACAGCTTTGTATTATTTTCCGAGATATCTTCTATATCAGTAAAATGTATCTGCCTACATCCTTCAAAAAAGCTTAATGTTCTTACTGAATTTGAAGCATAATCTGACCAAACTGCATTATCCATATTTTGTTTCATAAACTTACTAAATTGTGATGTGTATATTAGGTTTATTCTGTTTTCATCTTCCAAATCACCTATGATATCCTCATATTCTTTTTCAAACAGCTCTCCTGTCTCTACATCAATATATATCATCCTTTTTGTATTATTGTTCTTATCTTCATTTGAAGGCACTATATCTTCCGCCCCGAATACAAGACAGGGCTTATTTTCATACATTCTTGTTGTGAACATAGTATAGTCGGTAGGCATTATATTCATATTCTTTTCTTTTAAAATTTCAAGAACATCTATTTCATTTTTTATCTTCCAACCTCCTATACCATAAACCTTTACGTCAAAATTTTCTATATTTCTTTCTAAATATGTTTTATCTGTATTTACATCCCTCATTCTGTTTGAATTCACTGTCATATTCACTTCCACAGCATATTTTAAAGGTATATATAGCATATATCTTATTACAGGGTCTTCACTTTCTTTTATATCATTATCCTGTATCGCACAGAGGGCATTTCCGTCTTCACTAATCCAAAGCCCGTGCAGATTATTTTTTATTCCCCATGTCACTGTGTAACCGTCATTTACAATCTTATGTGTTGTATTTTCATCCACCTTTTTATCTTTACCGGCACATCCGATGCAAAATATTATACAAAATACAAATAATAAAAGTCTTCTCTTCATCCCTCTACTCCTATGTCAATATATTTATCTGTTATCAGGTATAGGTTTATAACTCGGCTTTTCTATCTCATCTGGTTCCATATACTTTCTAAAGTCATCAAAGTTATTAATCTTATGTGGCAGTCCGTCTACCGAATGTCTGCCATCTATTATCACTCCGTCAAACGATATATCCTCTCCATTCTCAAAAAACATATCCGCTAATTCCTTATCACTTATACTGTCAGGCAACATAAAGGTTACTTTAGCTCTTTCTCCTTTTGCCATAAGTTTATCCAGATTCTCCCTTAATTTTGGAAATAATTCATATAGTTTTTTATTATCTTTTGGAATTCTGTCTATATCATATACATATACATCTGTGAAACCTTCCCACACTGATGATGACCAAACAGTAATATATGAATAAAGTGAATTTTGCTTTAAAAGTATCTTATTAAAGACATTCCATTTATTAACGGCAGTGATCCTCTCTCCTTTACTCCGCCTTTCTGAAACATCCCTTGCCCAATCTTCAAAATATGTTTCATCTTCTATATTGATAAATACAGATTTTAGCCTATCTTCATATCCATTTTCTATATCTTTGCTTGTTTTTTCAGACCACACCTTAATATATGGTTTCCCGTCATATTCTAATGCAATTGCTTTATATGGTTTGTCAGGTTTTATATTATCATCATTATCAAATATACTTTTTACATCTATTGTCTTGAGTTTTTCTCCTGTTTTAATATCATATATATCAACATTAAATTTATCAAGTTCTGTAGTTTTCAAATTGTATCCCAAAGGATTTCCGTTTTCATCCCAAAAAGTATCCAAATATCTCCCTTGCAAATCATTATCTGTAGCGTATTTATTTGGGATTATATCATCATCCTCACCTCCCCATTCCGTATTATCACCGATCCCATTATATAAATACATTACATATAATGCATCGTTATCCTCATTAATTTCACTTGCATAATAACCGGTTTTATATGTAAGATCATACTCTCCTCTCTCAACCTTATATGTTTTTTTAGTACAACCCAATAAGCACAAACAAAGTAATATACATATAAAAATTTTAATTTTTCTCATTTATTTACCCCTCTACCGCCTTTTATCCATCATTATAAGCTTATTAATAAAAGCTTGTATTTACTGTAAGGACTTTTGCAACACTATTTTTTATATTTATTTTTTCTAACAAACTTATAATATATAATTCTATTCTTCGCATCAATATATTTAGAATATCCGAGATTAAAAGAAATTATAAAAATCAGGAAATATGCCACAAATATGAATATTTCCTATACATTTATCTTTTAAGTAATCCATACTCGAATTTACGTATGAATAATCTATCATAAAATACACTTTTACATATATGCTTTTGACTTTACCTATTAGTATATCCATTTACCAATATATCCATAAATGATATTTTTGATTTTGTCATATCATCATATTGATCTTGTAAAAAAAATATCCTATCATAATTTTTTGCGGGTTCTTCTAAAATATTACATCCACCGTTCCACAATTTTCTAATAATTTCTTGATACTCTTCATCACCTACATCTTCAAACTCAAAAGTAGGATTTTCAATTCCACACTCCACTCTTAACAGTTCTTTAAATCCGCTCTCATTAACAGTTCTTATCCTTTTTATAGTATCAGGATCAAATAAACCTGCAACAACGACACCCCTATAATTATCTACACTAAATATTCCTCCACAATAATAATTTTGTGTTAATATACTTTGATTGATCTCTGACATAATCCTATCCTCTTTTTTATAGCTATATAAATAATCCACTACTCCATTAGCCATGTTCTTCATTAAATCAGCAAACTTAAAAGCAGCAACATCCAGTATATTCTCATTTAATTTTTTTTCTTTTTTATAATTTTCCAAGAAAATTTCAATGTCTATCTTACCTCTTCTCCTAAATATATCTGTTGTAATAACTTCACTATAGCTCTCCTTTTTAGGTGACAAAACTACGCCTATATTATTTGCCCCAACCATCTGTTTTTCATAATTTAGGTGATAATAAGATTCATTTGAACTTGTATCATAATACAACTTACTTATATATAATTGAGTAAATTGTATATATGACTTATCAGGTAAATCCTTGTATACATCATCTATCAAATTTTTTATGCTTCCAAATAATGTGGCCAACCCCAGTAAATTATTACTCCGCCTTACAAGATAATTATAATTATTCTCATCTCCAACATCTCCATATAGTAATATATCACTATTCTTTTGTAACAGTTCTATGGTTTCACTATATAATATGTTTATATACTCCCTTGCCCGCTTGCTGCTCAAAGTGTATATACCATGATATACAGGATAACTTGAAGGATTTTCAACCGGCTTTATCATAGAGTTTAATAGCTTCTCAAGATTATCACTCTCATCCTCCATACTTAATCTTAAAATATATTCTGCTATAAATTCTTTGGTCGCTTTCTCTTTTGGAGTTTTTAAAAATACCTTATCAAAATTCTTGTTTGCAAGTTCTATAATGAATTCCTCTTCATTACATTCTTTCAAAGAAGTATATGTGTCCGATAACTCCTGTGGTGAAAATCCCAATCTTTTCATTTCATTTATTTCATTATCTGTCATTTCGGTACTCAGTGCATCATAACTGTCAAAATTATCCCCTGCCACAGAACTGTACTCTATATGTTTTGTATCAACTTCATATGCGAATTTATTATTTTTATTTTGGCAACCGCATAAAATAACCAGCATTAAACCTGCGAGGTAAAATATACTTCTTTTCATTGCTTCTCCTCTTATTATCAACCGCTAATCAAATAATCTCAACTTAAATGCCCTTGCTTATATCTAACTTTATTATACTTTTTATACAAATTATGTAAACCCGAAATACTTATTATATTTTTTTATTTTACTTTTTTATAACTATAGATTTTCCCCTCAACTATATATTTTTACATACAAAAGGGGATGTGAAAAAACTCGATTGAGTTTTTTCGC
>CAKAQP010000164.1 GCA_916720285.1 uncultured Lachnoanaerobaculum sp.
ATCCAAGTGATTATATAGAAATATTAGGCAGACATATTAAAAAGATCCATATAAGCGATTATAGAGTAGAGCAAACCGGTTTGGGGGCTTTTGTGGATATATTTGCAGGGGATGTAGACTTTTTAGAGGTTATTAAATCACTAAAGAAAATAGGATATGATGACTATTTAATGCTGGAAATGCTCCCAAATTATAAGGTGCTCCCTGAATTATCAATATACTCAAATAAGCCGGCAATGGATCGGCTGAAAGATATGTATGAAAAATTATAAATTTATGACTAAGTTAATAGTCATATAGAGTTTCTCACAGCCATGTTAAAGGCATGGCTGAATTATTTTATAGGCATACTTAATACCTTATAATACAGTGTTTTTGATATAGAATATATAAAAATATTAAATCTACACTAAAATTCAACTTAGAGAAAAAGCATAATCATAGAAATAGAAAGAGAACATGGGTATATGGAATAGCACAGATTCAAGCTCATCTTTCGTCTAAGTATTATATTTTTATAGGATGATTATATTAGAAGAACTAAAAAACAAATATGTGAGGCAAATATGCTTTTGTCAAAGCAGGTGCATGTGACATTTAATTGTAGCAATGTCATATGCAAATAATTGTACCAGTGATTTGAATGCCTAGATAGGTTTGTTTAGAGAATTTTCAAAGTTGTATTAATATAATTTAACTTAAAAGGAGTTTCAAGATTTTTATAAAAAAATCTCGGAGCTCTTTTTTATTGTAATAGAAACTATTCGACATGTGACTATTGCTAAAAAAGTTTTTGTAGATATATATCTTATAGTGATATATAATAAGAAAGTAATAGAAAACTTAAATCATAAATTAAATAAATTTTAATAGACGGCTTTAGGGGCTGTGCAGGGGAACGGTTTAGATGGGTGGAAAAGAATGCTCCACATATATAAATATAAACGTATTGTGGAGAATAGCAGCTTTTATAATATCAACAGTATTTTATATTTCGGTTTCGGTATATAACAAAGAGAATATAAACTTGATTATTTTTTTGGGGATGTCAGTATCCTGTGCATTAAGTTGCTGGCTGTATAAAAAGGTCTGTGAGAACAGAGTGCACTTTAGAATTATGTTCAGTTTGGAAGTGTTTGCCTATGGGATATTTATATTTCTTAGCGGAGGATGCAACAGTCCGTATTTGTGGTATGAAGTCAACTGTATTTTATTGATGGTTGCTTTAGATAAAAATATAACTGTGACATTTATTGCCTGTATCTGGTGTTTATTTTGTGCCATGGCCGGAAAGAGTATAGAAAATTCGTCTTATCAGGATATCAATATTATTCTTGGCATGGGTATGCTTATGTGTGAGTTTTACATAATAAGATATTATGTGGCTTATATAGGAAAACAAAATGAAGAACTTGAAAGCTTGAATACGGAGCTGAATAAAGAAAAGGAACTTAGTAATTATTCATTTGTAATGTTGACGGAGCTGAGTGAGAGCTTTGGACTTTTTGCAATGACGGATCCGAAAAAAATCATGGAAAAGCTGTCAATGCTGCTCAGAAATAACAATTTGTATCGGGAATTTATACTTGTAAAATTTGAACGTGATGATTTTCCTGAGATTATAGAGAGTTGCGGTATTGAAAAAGATGTATATGATGACATATCGGCAAAGGTAAAGTTTAAATATGAATATTCCTGTAATGGTGAGAATGTCGAAATATTAAATATAGAGTCAGACGGTAATACTTATGAATTAATAAAAATAGGAGAGTCTGATTATCTAAGCGGTATTTTGTTAAGGCGTGCATCGGAGTTGCATGATGACGGAAAGGATTTTTATTTACAGTTGATAAAGACGGTATTCAATAATCTGGATACATATGCCCAAATAGAAAGATATGTAGCTGTAGAGGAACAAAATCGTATAGCAAATGAAATACATGATACGGTAATACAAAAACTTTTCGGAATCACCTGTAGTCTGGCGGTTTTGGAAAGCAAGGCAAAGATGTCGGAGCAGTCCATAGAAAAAGGTGAGATAATAGAGTCTATACAGATGCTGAAAAAATCAGTGGAGAGTACTATGGCGGAGCTTAGAGAAAGTATCTACGGAAAAAGATTCAAAGATAACATAAATACATTTATTCATGCGTTATATGCATATATGGAGGAACTTGAAAGTCTTAATGATGTAAAGATAAATTTAAATTTGGATGAAGAAGCGGATTACATAAAGATAGCGCAAAAGATAGCTCTATACAGAGTTGCATGTGAGGCTGTAAATAATGCTATAAAACATGGCAAGTCAAAAAATATAAATATAGAATTAAAAATGGAATCAGATACTGTAGAGCTTTTGATAGAAGATGACGGAACAGGTTTTTCAAGAGAGGATAAAAACTTTTCCGAGGGAAACGGCTTAAGAAATATGCGAAATATAGCCGTTTTATTAAAAGGATATTTGAGTGTGGTATATGACGATAAAAAAGGTGTTAGAGTTAAACTTAGTTTGCCGAGATAACAGGAGGACGGAATATGGTACTTGTTTTAGACGATCACCCTATTGCAAGACAGGGACTGGAATCAATTATAAAACTTCATAAGCCTGAGGAGGAAACTCTACAGGCGGGCACTGTCGGTGAAGCAATCGATTTGGTAGAGCACAAGCATATAGATATGGCATTTGTAGATTTGAATTTACATAATGAGAGCGGATTTGAGTTTTTGGAGTGGGTACAAAGACATGATAAAGCTATAAAGACATTTGTAATAACTTCATCTTCAAGTGAAAGCGACTTTGTAAAAGCAAAAAACCTCGGTATAGATGCGTATGTATTAAAGGATGCGTTTATAGACGATATTATGTATAGCCTCAAAGTTGTGGACAGAGGAGGAAAGTTTTACTCTTCAGATTTGGTTGACAATATGGGAAGTTTTACGGAAGTAGAAAAAAAGATAGAAGCTCTGACAAAGAGAGAACTGGAAGTCGCTCTGCTTTTAAGAGAGGGCTATACAAATGCAAAAATTGCAGAAGATTTGTTTGTATCTGAAGGTACGGTAAAAAAACATATATCAAATATATTCGGTAAGCTTGATATGTACAGCAGAACGGAAGTATTGGTATTTGTTGAAAGAAATATTGAAAAATTTGAACTGGCATTTAATTCGGCGGACACAAGCCGTAATTTATAAAAATCATATATAGGATAGGAGAGTTATGCACAGTAATAGAAAGTTTTTAAAGAAACCGTTTATTTTTTTGATTTTATTTTTTGGGTTGACGGCAATAGGCGGAGCTTATGCAAGCTGGCATTCGGCTTTATCGGCAGAGGTAAAGATGACAAGCGGAGTGTTGGATGTTTTATTTGATAAAGATGCTGATGAAAAGTATTCGGTGTATCTTACAGATGAAAGCGGAAATAATGAAACTTTGATAGATGCCGAATTCAGTAAAACAGATAAGGAAGTTGAGATTACATTTACTAAGGGTTTACCTATAAATTCATTACTTGAGGGAAAGCTCTTGAAATTGGATTTTCCTCTTACAACCGCGCAGGGAAGTACCGTAAATAAATTAAATTATACAAAGCTTGATATGACAAAGTCGGGAGAGGACTTGGAGTTGAAAGCGGATAAGGCTTTGCTTGTATATGAAGGAGCGGCATATTCTCTTGGAGAAAATGAGGCTGCTTTTATGGAACCCTTGCAGTTTGAAGTATATAAGACTTTGAGTGAAGACGGAAAAGATGAGTTTGGCGGACAGATTTATCTGAAACTCAAGGAGGAAAGTTTGGAAAAAATACTTGAACTGCCTGTAAGTTTCAGTATGGATAGTGAGAAAATGCAGGAAAGTATGGATCTTGATTTTAATGATGGAAATCTTGTGGCTGCTGTCGGAAACGGTGTAGTGGTGACATATTCCTGTGAGATACCTTTTGATGTATTTCAGGGTGGATCTAAAGTGCAAGATGGCGATAAATAGGAGACGGAGATGAAAAAGAGAATTTGTTTATGTATAGCCGCATCAATTATAGCGACAATGTTTTGTGTAAATGCATGGGCATATTGGAAGGATGAGCTGAAAGTAAAAGCCGATGTTGCCTTTGTTTATGATGCACAAATAGAAGTAAAAGAAGAAGCGGTGCAAAAAGAAAGTAAGGTTGATGACGGTTCAATTTCAAAAGATGAGCAGGAAGATACAGTTGAAAAATCAGAACAAAGAGATACTGTCAAACCTGATCAAAGAGATCTTGTTATAAGGCCAAAAAAGTCTGCAGAAACCGAATAATATGAAAAAGATAAGCCTTGAAAAAAAATATATTATTTATGCAAGTATACTTTTACTTTGTGTAATAATTCCGGCCTTACCATATATTAAAGTAAAGACCTTGGAGATGCCTTTTATTGTATCTTTATATTGGTGCATACTGATAGGTATTATGCTTTTTATTTTACCATGGCTTTATATACCCGGAAAAAATACTGCAAGCAGATATTTGGTCGGATACGGTTTATCCGGGGGAATAATATTTATAGCACTGAAATTTGTGCCCGGGGTCTTTATGAAAAAACTGGGCGCCAGTCCTTATGATACATCAATTTCAGGAATACTTATAAATGCGTTGACGATAATACCGGCAATTACAGGAAAGGAAATGATAAGGTATTACTCTTTTGCAGCGACATGTAAAACCTTAAAGCATAAGAGAACAGCTATATTTTTAATAACAATAATAATGTGTCTTGTTGAAATCAATTTTGGAAATCTTTTGTCAATAAAAGAGTTTAAAGAGTTGTTTATATACAGTACACAGATTTTATTGCCGATAGCGGCAAAGAATATACTTATGTCGGTATTTGTATTTTATGGAGGTGTGCTGCCAAGCGTAGTGTATATCGGGATAATACAGCTTTTTGAAAAATGTTTTCCTGTATTGCCTGAATTATCGTGGCTTCTTGACGGTGCCATAGGAATTGTTTTTCCGATAGTCTATGCCATGTTTATATCGGATCATGTTTTTGCAACCGGAAGAAAGAGAAGTGAAGATAAAAAAAGCGATGTGATGTATCTGATTTCACTTTTAGTTGCAACAGCCTTTGCTTGGTTTTGTGTCGGAGTTTTTCCGGTATATCCTTCTGTAATACTTACAGGAAGCATGGAGCCTCTAATAATGCCCGGAGATGTGGTACTGGTACATAAAATATCAAATGAAGATGAAATATATGAACTTTCAAAAGGCGATATTATAAACTTTAAGCGCGGGAATATAATAATAACTCATAGAATTAAAGAAGTATTTAAAGACGAAGCGGGTAATGTAAGCTTTGAGACTA
>CAKAQP010000165.1 GCA_916720285.1 uncultured Lachnoanaerobaculum sp.
AGCCTATTCCTGCTTCCTTAGCACGCAACTTCGGTTACCTTTTGTTGGATAGAGGTCAATCTTTAATTAATATGAAGTCATTCCAATATTATGACAGAATGTATCCATGTCAGGATAATGCAAACAGTATAGGAAATCTTATTGCTCTTCCATTGCAGGGACAGGCACTAAAAAATGGAAATAGTGCCTTTATTGATAGTAATTGGAATGCCTATCCCGATCAGTGGGATATCTTATTAAATCATACAATGAAGTTGTCTATAGAAGAAATAGATGCTTTTATGAAAAAATGGAATGCTGAAATCGCTGAAACGACAGGTGCTGTGCCTGATGTTATGGAATGTAGACCTAAACCATGGAAAAAGAAACAAGTATTTAATAAATCTGATGTTGTAGGTAAAATGCATATTGTTCTTGGCGATGGGGTATATGTAGATGCATTGAATCTTATGCCAAGGATACAGAATCAAATAAGAAGCTTGGCTGCATTTGACAACCCTATCTTTTATAAGAATAGGCGCTTAGGATATTCAAATTATTATAATTTTAGTGCTGTTTATATGGGAAAGGATATTGACGGATATATTCGTATTCCAAGAGGACTTAGAGAACAACTTATAAATAATTGTAAAGAAGCCGGCATTGAGTACGATATTAGTGATCAAAGAGAAATGGGAAGACCTATAAAAGTTTTTTTTAATGGAGATTTGCGTACAGAGCAGGATTTGGCGGCGGACAGAATGTTACAGCATGATCATGGAGTGCTTAGTGCAACTACTGCATTTGGAAAAACGGTGGTCTGTAGTTATTTGATATCACAAAGAAAAGTCAGTACATTGATTCTTCTTCATAGCAAAGATTTGATTGAACAGTGGGTAGAAGAATTAAATAGGTTTTTAATTATAAAAGAGAAACTACCAATTTATAAAACAAAGACAGGTAGAGAAAAACGAAGAGATAGTGTCATAGGAGTATTAACAGGTAATAAGAATACACTTACAGGGATTATTGATGTAGCTATGATTGGGTCAATGTATAGTAAGGGAAATTTCAACGATTTTATTAATTCCTATGGGCTGGTCATTATGGATGAATGTCACCATTGTGGATCTAATACCTCGATAGAAGTAATGCAGAGAGTAAATTCTAGATACGTTTATGGAGTTTCAGCAACACCAAAGCGTGGGGATAGTCTTGAAAAAATAATATATATGTTACTAGGTCCGGTAAGACATAGTTATACTGCAAAAGAACGTGCTAAAGAACATGGGATTGGACATTATGTGTATCCAAGGTTTACAAGGGTTATTGATACAAATGAAACTATGAACGATATTAATACTGCTTATAATTTGATAAGTAACAATAAAATAAGAAATGAAATGATTGTTAATGATACAAGACAGGCAATTGCCGATGGGAGAACGCCACTTATCCTTACAAGATATAAGGAACATGCAAAGAATTTACTGGATAGTCTGTCAGGTGCAGCAGATTATGTGTTCTTGCTTTATGGTGATAATAGTGATAGTGAGAACTTTGAAATAAGAAAAAATTTAAAGAAAGTTCCAAATGAAAAATCAATTATTTTAATAGCTACCGGACAGAAGATTGGTGAGGGATTTGATTTTCCAAGATTAGATACATTGATGTTGGCATCACCGGTTTCATTTGGTGGAAGATTGGAGCAGTATGTTGGGAGATTACATAGAGATTATGAAGGTAAGAAGTATGTAGTTGTTTATGATTATATAGATGCTCATTTAAAAGTTTTTGAGAAAATGTATTCAAAACGTCTAAGAACTTATAAGCGTTTAGGATATTTTATAATTTCGAATGTGATATTAGATAAACAAGTTGCAAATGCAATTTATGATTCAGGGAACTATATTGATATATTTGAACGAGATATTATAGAGGCAGAAAAGAGAATAATTATTTCAAGCCCACATATTGTACAGGAGAGGGTTGATAGAATAATTTATATTACAAAACAGCAGGTGGAAGCAGGATGTAAGATAGTTGTGATAACAATTGATCCTGAAAAAATGAGCTTTGGAAGCATTAATGATTATTATGAAATGATTAATCAGATGAAAACATCAGGAATCCAGGTTGTTATTAAAGATGAGGTAGATGAACACTTTGCAGTCATAGATGAAGAACTGGTATGGCATGGTGGTATGAATCTTTTAGGAAAGGAAGATGTGTGGGATAATTTGATAAGGATAAAATCTGCTGTTGTAGCAGAGGAGCTGTTGGAATTATCGTTTGGAAATTAGCAGTTTCAAACTAACGACATCAATTCGTTGTTTTCGAATATTTGTAGATAATGCCAATGTTATAAACAAATAAAATTTATTATAAGCCGGATGTTGAAAAGCTAATATTTGCAGTAAAGATAAATTGGTGTAGTTGACATGTATGGAAGGTTGCAAAAAGAAAATTAAAAATAAAGATATGTAAAATGAACCTCAGAGGTTAATTTAAAATTTGACAAAAATTTATATTCATGCTAATATAAATTTACCTCAAAGGTAAATATATAAGAGAGGCAATGCTTTGGATATTACTTACAAGAATAAGAAAATTGAAAGGGTTTGTACGGATGCCAAAACAGCGGAGAGAACCTATGGTCGAGAAATGGCAGATAAAATACATCAGCGTATAGATGAAATTTGTGCTGTAGATACGGTTGAGATAATGATACAGTTTCATATCGGGCGATGTCATGCACTTAAGCAGAATAGGAAAGGACAATATGCAGTGGACTTGGTTCATCCATACAGATTGGTATTCGAGAAAATTGGTAATGAAATTCAAATAGCAAATATTTTGGAAATTGTTGACTATCATTGATGGTTAATATTTCAAGTCGGGGAGGTAGCACAATGGTTAGAAGTCGCAGTTATATTGCAACGCCACCCGGAGCGACAATTAAAGAGCAGTTAAACGACAGGGGAATGAGCCAGAAGGAGTTTGCTGCCAGAATGGATATGTCTGAAAAACATATCAGTAAGCTCATTAATGGCGATGTACAGCTTACACCTGAAACAGCAGTCAGATTAGAGATGGTTTTAGGTGTTCCTGCTAAGTTTTGGAATAATTTGGAGTCAATCTATAGAGAGAAGATTATTAAGGCAGAAGCAGAAAATGCAATGGAAGCCGATAAAGAGATGGTAAAAAAAATTCCTTATAGGGAGATGGTAAAATTCGGTTGGATTCCGGATGCCGTAGAATCTAATGAAAAGGTTGTTAATCTTAGGAAATTTTTTGAAGTTGTTGAACTTTCTCTTATCGGAAAGGAGCAGATTACAAGAATTGCATGTAGACGTTTGGCAATTACGGAAAAAAGTGATTTGGCTTTAATGGCGTGGGCTCAAGAAGCAAGGATTAAGGCGCGTAATATTCAAACTGCTTCCATAAATATCAAAGGGTTAACTTCAGTTTTGAATGATATAAGAAAAATGACGGTTCTTAGCCCAAAGGAATTTTGCCCTAAGATAAAAAAATATCTTGCAGACTGTGGTATTGCTTTAGTATTTTTGCCACATCTTGAAGGATCTTTTCTACAGGGAGCTTCTTTTATAGATGGGAATAAGATTGTTCTTGGACTTACTGCAAGAGGAAAGGATGCAGACAAGTTTTGGTTCAGTTTATTCCACGAACTTGCACACATTGTTCTTGGCCATGTAGGGCAGACAAACGGTACATCTGAAGATGATGAGAAAGAGGCTGACAGATGGTCAGGTGATACACTGATTGACTCTAAAGACTTTGAAGATTTTAGAAGAAATGGAGATTATTCAGAAAGCCAAGTACTTCAATTTGCAAAGGCACAGGGAATCGCTCCGGGAATAATAGTCGGAAGAATGCAGTTGGAAGGGATTATTAAGTATAGTATGTTAAATAATTTGAAAGAGAAATATGAAATAGTTATTTAAATCTGTTATCAAAAACTTTAAAGTGTCGAAAAATATGGAGATTTGATAATCCGGCAGTAAAAGTTTAGTCGATGACATTAATACTATATCTAAATTATAATACGGAGTTACTAAATAAAGTAAAAATAAACACAATTATATGCTAAAATAAAAGGGCAATCCTACATAGGACTGCCCTTTTAGTATACAAATTTCAGGGGGATATAATGAGAGAATTTAAAACGGCATCAACCCTTTTTGACGGAAACTTGAGCTTATCTATAGCACCTGCACTTACCCCAAACGGTATAGAGAACGATCCTTTATTTTTCAATGGAGAAATAATCAATCCGACAATTATTTCAGGAGGACTGCTGGTGCTGGCAGATATTGTGAGTACAAGATACTTTAAATACGTACCTGTGGACCAAAGAGACCCTATACTTTCTGCCCAGGGTGACAGACTGAGGGCAGAATGCTTCTCGGCTTGCAACGGTGTTTATGCAAGAATGGATGTATTCCAAAGTGCTTTGGACGGTGACATACTTTATGGTACTACAAATGTGGATATAGGCAACAATTTACGAAAGTCTCTTCTTAATATAAGACAGGGAGACAGATTAAAGTTTAGAATAGGAGATGAAGGACTTAAGACCTTGCACAGTAAAAATCTTGATAATGGAAGTTTGCTTACAGACATAGTTACTCAAAGGCCTGTAAAGATGCCTGACAGATGGATAAGAGCACTTGGAAATTGTGCTATGCTGCATCAAAATATGAAATACAAGTTCCATGTAGAGGGAATGCAGGCAAAGTCATTTATTGCAATGTTACCTCCTGTTACAGGAAAGGAAAAATCCGGATGGCTTACACCCACAAAGACAGGTGTAATGTTAAAATCAAGAGAAGAAAAAAACAGCGTATATATCAGCGGACTTCACAGACTTAGTGCACTTAAAAAAATAATGAGCAATGTAAACTCGATCTTTTTTTACGCACCTGAGAATGGTGAGCCGGGGCAGATGATGATTGAAGTATGTATGACCGGTGCAAATATTACACTTAGTTTGACGGCAAAGAGCTATGAAGGTTATTCAGGAGAGGGAGCATTACTTGATTCACTCTCAACCCCTAAAATACTTGAATGTGCGGATAAAATTGATAATATATTAAACTTTGAATCAAGACTTGATATTGATAAAATATCAAAATCAATCGGAATAGTAAAAAATGATATGAATGATGCAATGGAGCTGCTTGCCGTTTCAGGGAAGCTTGGGTTTGATATCAGAGATAGAGCATTTTTCCATAGGGAATTGCCGGATGATCCGGATAGAGTTCTAAAGGATAATCCAAGGCTTGTGGGCGCAAAGAAGCTGGTTGAAGATAC
>CAKAQP010000166.1 GCA_916720285.1 uncultured Lachnoanaerobaculum sp.
TAGCATCAAAGGCAGTGTGCTTCGGTGAGGCTCTAAAACCTGAGTTTAAGGCATATCAGGAGCAGATAGTAAAGAATGCCAAGGCATTGGCTGATGCTTTGATTGCCGAGGGATTTAATATCCTTACAGGAGGTACAGACAATCATTTGATGTTGCTTGACCTTAGAGGCACAGGTGTTACCGGAAAAGAACTTCAAAATAAATGTGATGAAGTATATATTACTTTGAACAAGAATACTGTTCCAAATGATCCTGAGAGTCCTTTTACAACAAGTGGAGTAAGAATAGGTACTCCTGCAGTAACAAGCAGAGGACTTGTGGAAGAGGATATGAAGACTATAGCAAGACTTATCAAAATGGCTGCATTTGAGTTTGATACAAAGGCAGACGAGATAAGAGCTGAAATTACAAAGCTTATGGATAAGTATCCTATCTATAAATAATATTTTAAAATATTTCAGAAAGGCCGGCCCAATAAATATTTTGGGCCGATTTGGTGTGTATTATGAAAGAATTAAAGGACTACGTAAGAAGTATCCCTGATTTTCCGGAGCCGGGAATCATCTTTAGAGATGTGACTACTATATTACAGGACCCTGACGGACTTGCACTGAGCATAGACGGTTTGAGAGCTGAAATTAAAGATATTGAATATGATCTTATCTTGGGCCCGGAATCAAGAGGCTTCATCTTCGGTGTACCTGTAGCCTATGCAGAGCATAAGGCTTTTATCCCTGTAAGAAAAAAAGGTAAGCTCCCATGTGAGACCGTAAGTATGGATTATGATCTGGAATACGGCAAGGCTACAATAGAAATTCATAAGGATGCTATAAAGCCGGGTGACAAAGTGGTTATAATTGATGATTTAATCGCTACAGGAGGTACAATTGAGGCTATCACAAAGCTTGTTGAAAGTCTTGGCGGTGAGATTGTAAAGATCGTATTTGTAATGGAGCTTGAGGGACTTAATGGCAGAGAAAAGCTTTCAAAATACAATATTGCCAGCCTGATAAAGTATGAGGGGAAATAAAAATTGAAATAGTATATGGGCATAACTCTTTATATACAAGGGTTATGCCTTTTTTGATTGTATAAAGGGTAGTACTAAATGCAACTATTGTAAAAGTTGAATATGTGTAAGACTAAATTTAACTTTAATATAGGGATAGTGAAAATAGACTTTTCATCCTAGGTATTACTTCTATATTAAAACTTGACAAAATTGTATTGGATTATTATAATTAAAATACAAATATCGGCGAATATTTAAGCAAATCAAATTTGATGTAGAAGTGAAATTTATAATTGTTCTTGAAAATCAAAAAGACTTGTTCGAATCAAACTTTACAAATATCACTTCAAAATATGAGCTGAAAATATGGTAGAACCATAAACAGGAGGAGAAAATGAAAAAAAGAGGTTTAGCGTTAGCGGTTGTATCAGCTATGTTGATTACAACATTGGGTGCATGTGGAGGTGGATCAAAGCAGGCTACAAGTGACGGTACTACAGCGACAGGACAGTCACAGGAAGCTGTAGAGACTACAAAGGCAGCTGCAGAGAATCTTACAGGTGTAGATGCGATAATTGCGGAGGCTCAGGGGATGACATTAGAGGAGCTTGCAAAGAAGGCTATTGAAGAGTCTAACGGACAGACGTTCTATGGTGTTGGAAACTCAAGCCGTGGAAAGACTGCAATACCACTATTCATCTCATATTTGCAGACAATAGATCCAAACTACAATATGAATTTTGAGTGGCAGCAGCCTAAGAACAATAAGATCTTTGAACAACTCAGTGCAGATTCATTAAAGCCTACAGGAACATTTGCAATGACTTTGATTCAGGACGGAAATCAGATTCAGACTAAGATGGTAGAAACAGGTATATTAAAGACATTTATACCTAAGGACTGGGCAGATGCAAATAATGTAACTGCAGACAGCTATAAAGGATTCCTTCCACTTCAGACATTGAATAAAGTATTTATGTTCAATAATACAGGAGATGCAAAGTTTACAAACTGCTGGGATTTTGTATATGAAGGTTCACATCCTTTGTTTATGGATATTGATTCCGAGCTTGTAGGAAAGAACTTCCTTTATATGCTTACAAAGGATACATATGCGGATAAGTTAAAAGAAGCATATGACAAGCTTGATGAAACTAAGAAGGCATACTTTGATCCAACTATTAAAGAAGTTGAGACAGATGCAAAAGACCTTGGATTGTCTGATAATGGAAAGTACGCTCTAGCATGGATTAAGCTCTGGGTTGAAAACTATACAGAAGAAACAGATGACGGACCTATATGCAATACTCTTGTAGATTCATCAGCAAAGAATCAGTCAGGACTTTTGGTTTATTCAAAACTTCGTTCTATAGAGGAATCTTCAAATATATCAGTAAATAATGTGACTGTTGCGGCATATCAGGATGATTACACAGGTATGGGTGGTTATGGATATAACCACTATCTCTTCCTTACAAAGAACAGTCCTCTTCCTTGGACAGCATGTGCATTTATAGCATATATTACATGTACAGAAGACGGATTCAGCGCATGGGGTAAGGATATGGGAGGATATTCTTCTAATCCTAAGGTCATGGAAGAAACTGAAGCTAAATATCAGCATCAAAAGGGTGGATACAATGAAGCCGGAGAGGATCAGTTCCCGGCTAAGGATGATAAAGGCTATGATTGGTGGATAACTGATGGAGGTCTTGTACTTGAAGACCCACAGTATTGTGCAGAGGTTTCATTTACTGTAGGTAGCTGGATTGAAATGTTAAGTAAAGCTTCAGATAAGAACTAATTTAACCGGTGCTGCTTCGTGCAGCACCTTTTTAAGGAGAAGATTATGGGAATACTAAAAAATAGAGTTAAAACTTTTTTTAGCAAGCCACAAAATATTATTTTGCTTATTTTTGGAATAATGCTGACATTCAGTACTATAGCTCCGGTGATTGCAATAGTAAAAGATACTCTCCAAATACATCCGGGAACCATAGATCAGCATCTTACAGGAAAGGCATCAGGCTACAGCATTGTAAACTATACGGACTTATTTACAAGTAAACTTGCGATGTCCAATCTTTGGAGACCGCTCTTTAACACTATACTTTTGGCTGTACTTACATGTATAATATCTATCCTTTATGGTGGATTTTTTGCATTTTTAGTTACAAGAACTAATATGAAGTTTAAAAAATATTTGAGCTCAATATTTATTTTTCCTTATATAATGCCACAGTGGACATTGGCGGTTGTATGGCAAAATATGTTCAACTCAAATGCTGTGCTTGGTACATCTGATGGATTGATCGCTTCACTAACAGGAATAACCTTTCCAAAGTGGTGGTGTCAGGGACTATTTCCAAGTGCAGTTGTATTGGGACTGCACTATGCACCTTTTGCATATATAATGATCGGTGGTATTTTCAAAAATATGGATGCCAATCTTGAAGAGGCTGCTACGATACTTGATACACCCAAGTGGAAGATTATGACAATGATTACATTGCCTATGATCACACCTGCTATACTTAATACTATCTTGCTGGTATTCGGTTCAGCAATGGGTTCATATCCGGTACCGCATTACCTAGGACTTACAACACTTTCAACCAAATATATCTCTTTGAACAGTAAGTATACAGGTGAGGCGAGTATACTGGCAATCATTATGATGGTATTTGGTATAATGATACTTGGAATAAATCAGTTATCGCTCAGAAGTAGAAAAAACTATACAACAGTTACAGGAAAATCCGGTCAGCTGTCTAAGATAAATATAGGAAAAATAGGAAAATATGTGGTCGGAGCTGTATTTGCAGTATTGACTTTCTTTACAAGTATATGGCCTATTATGCTTTTTGCACTTGAGACTTTCCTCCCAAACCCCGGAGATTACAGCTTCCTTTACACACATGATTTCAGTAATCTCACTACAAAATGGTGGTTGACAAGTGAAAATGTTACAGAAAACGGACTCTACGGTCAGTTTGGTATACTACACAACCCTACTATATGGAAAGCATTCTGGGGTACACTACTTTTGGCATTTGCTTGTGCGGCTATTGCAGGAACTATAGGTACTTTGATTGGCTATGCTGTTGCAAAGAACAGAAGATCAAAATGGGCAGCTTATGTCAACAATATGGCTTTTTTACCTTATTTAATGCCTTCTATAGCAGTTGGTGTGGCATTCTTTATATTGTTTTCAAATGAACATATAAATTTATTTAATACATATTATCTGCTTATTATAGCAGGCGTTATAAAATACATTCCTTTTGCAAGTAGAGCTTCACTCAATTCAATGCTTCAAATCAGTAATGAGCTTGAGGAAGCGGCAATAATTCAAAATACAGGCTGGTTTAAGAGAATGGTAAGAATAATCATACCGATTCAGAAATCTTCTATTATAAGTGGATTCAGCTTACCGTTTATGACTTGCCTAAGAGAGTTGTCATTATTCCTTTTACTTTGTACACAGGGATTTATATTGTCAACTACACTTGATTATTTTGATGAAATGGGATTGTATGCATTTTCAAGTGCTATAAACTTAATTTTGATCGTAACTATACTTTTCTTTAATACATTGGCAGATAAACTTACAGGTTCAAGCCTGGACAATGGAATAGGAGGTTGATATGCCGGCAATTACATTAACAAATATTACAAAAAGATGGAAAAACTATTTTGGTGTTGACAATTTAAGCCTTGAAATACCTGATAACTCATTCATAACATTACTTGGACCGTCGGGTTGCGGTAAGACAACTATTCTTCGTATGATTGCAGGACTTGAAACTCCTACAGAGGGAAGAATAACTATCGGTGATAATGTAGTGTTTGACAGTGAAAAGGGTATTAATGTGCCGCCGAATAAGAGAAAGGTAGGTTTCTTATTCCAAAACTATGCACTTTGGCCAAACATGACAGTGTATCAAAATATAATGTTCGGTTTGAAAAACATTAAAGAAGAACTTCCTGTAGTAGACGTGGAAGCAAAAAGATGTACCGATATTATAAGAGCATTGCAAAACGGTAAGAGAATAAAGGCCGAGGTGACGGATTGCTGTGATAAAAACGGTAAGCTTGATAATAACAGAGCGTATGTGAAGCTTATAGATGCATTTGAGTTGTCAATATTCAGTGCAAAAACAGTATTTGAGTTAAAAATTCATGAAAGTGACAATCCTGATGAGGCTGCAAAAAAGCATAGAGATGAATATGAGAAGAAACTTGCAGCGATTATAGATACTCATAAGGCAAAG
>CAKAQP010000167.1 GCA_916720285.1 uncultured Lachnoanaerobaculum sp.
GAGTTCCGGATGATTGGGATGAACGGCATGTGCATTATCACAGCTGATAAGAATACTCTTTGCTATAGCCCTGTAATACTCTTCCTTTGATTTTCCAAGTGCGGTATTTACTCTGTCAAGTGTGCTTGAAAGGAATGTAGACATGGCACCCTGCTTTGTAACGGAGCCCACCTCTTCATTGTCAAATACCGCAAACACATTTATATGGTTTTTGTTTTCAGCCTCAACAAATCCTCTAAGCGATGTGTAAACACACTCCAGATCGTCAAGTCTTCCGCTTGATATAAGCTCATTGTCAAATCCTATAACCGCAGCCTTTTGTCTGTTTACCAGATACAGATCTTTTGCAAGTATATCCTCAGACTCTACACCCAGTTCCTTTGCAAGCATATTGTCAAAGTCGGCTTCTTTAAGATTGCCTGCACTAAGTATCGGAAGCATATCAACTTGATTGTTGAAAGCAAATCCCTTATTTATCTCCCTGTTAAAATGTATAGGTACATTAGGAATAATAAGTAAATCTCTATCTATATGAAGAAGTCTTGTCTCAATACCTTTATCGGTATTTACCATAACTCTTCCTGCCAGTGTCAGAGGTTTATCAAGCCATGTGGCATTTATCATGCCGCCATAGCCTTCCACATTCAGCTTTAAATAGCCGTTTGCTTCTATTACCGGCCTGTCCTTAAGTTTAAATGTTGGTGAGTCGGAATGTGCGGCACTTATCTGAAAACGGTAATCTCCTTCAGCTATATCAAAAGCTATAAGACTTGACGAATTCCTTTTTGTATAATACTTTCCTTTGTTTATATTCCATTTCTCATTTTCGGGCAGATAAGTAAAGCCTGATTTTTGTAAAACTTTTTCGCATTCATTTATCGCATGAAACATTGTCACTGATGAATCCAAAAAATCCATCAAATCTCTTAAAATATCCATACAGCCTCTTTCTATCTTATAATGTCATCTTAATACTGCATTATACCATAGAAAACCCTATCTGTATTATCTAAATTTATTATGATTCTTATATTTAAATATTTAATGAAATTAAATTTATCTGACTATGTTCGTATAAACTTTTGATGTAAGTTTAAAAATAACAAAGTAGATCAGTGCAAATATAAACAATACATCTCCAAGACAGATCATATACAGTAAAGCGTCCGATACTCCAAACAGCCCCAAAAGTCTGAAGATAATCTTTGACGCCACAATACAATGAATAGCCGCTACAATAAGAGGTCCGTAAAACATCAGGCAGATTTGAGAATCGGTGGTTTTCTTTATCAAATCATCTGAAAGCCCCAATTTTTTCATAATCTGATACTTTTCTCTGTCTTCAAAACCTTCGCTGATTCTCTTATAGTAAGTAATCAAAACCGTTCCTGTAAGGAATATAATACCTATCAGAACTCCAAGGAATAAAAAACCTCCGTTTACCTCATACTGATTGCTTATCATCTCGGTACGACTGCTTACATTAACCATACCGCTTCCGTCACCTTTAAATTCACTTTCTATATCGTCTGCAAGCTTTGTCAATATATTCTTATATTCTTTGTTATCCGCTCCGTCTACATCCCAATATACACTGCAATTTATATTCGGACCGTCCAAAGCCTCTCTTACAAATTCCAGAGTGTCCATATCTTTAACAACAATATTGTATCCGTCCACTCCCGAATATTCTAAAGGAAATATACTGTCTATTTTTATAACTTTAAAATCTCTGTCTCCGATTTTTAATGTATCGCTGATTTTATTATTTTTATTCTCTCCAAGTAAGATTTCTCCTTCATCAAGCTTAATATTTTGATGTGTTCTTCCATTGTATCCTTCAAGGTCACTTGCAATTACAAATATCGGATCGGCTTTACTTCCTCTTTGATATTTACTTATTTCATTACCTGTTTTTACTGCAGCTACGGTCATATCAAATGTAGTATACTCATCTTTAATCATTGACGTATCCGTCACGCTTGACTCCACAAGACTTTGCAGTTTCTTTGCCATAGCTTCATTGCTTATATTCTCACTTCCGGCTGCAATCCTGTATTCTCTCGGCATTACATTATCCCCAAGCTTTATATAGTTTGAGTATATCGCTATCGTAGTAGACAGACTGATAATAACTCCGGCACTTAGAATAGAGATACTTGCAAGCGATATTGCATTCCCTTTCATTCTGTATAAAAGACCGCTTACACTCAAAAATCTCTTCGTTGTATAAAAGCTCTTATTATTTCTTTGCACTTTCAACATAAATACCGTAAAAGTTGCATATAAAAGGTAAGTTGCAAATATGGTGGCAAGCACCGCTACAAAGAAGTAGTTAATAGAGGAAAGCAATCCGCCTACAAACAGTGCAATACCGTAACCCGCTGCCAGCAGTAGAAATCCTGTAAGCATTATTATGATTCTTGACTTCGGCTCTCCCTCACCTTTGTGAGTTCTTTGTAAAAGCTCCATAGGTGTGGACATATATATTCTAAGTACACTTCCGATAATAATAATCAGGTAGAGTACCACTACCAAAGCTGTAGTATTTATAAGTGCCGAAATACTGAAAGGATAGTCCATCAGTCTTCCGGACACATCCTTCATTAAAAAGTTTAAGAATAAAAAGCAAAGCTGTCCGAATATATATCCTCCTACTATACCTGCAAACCATATGATTGCAAACAGTATAAGAAATTCAATACTGATAATCTTACCTACATGTTTCTTCTCAAGACCTAAGATTCCGTAAAGTGCAAACTCCTTACTTCTTCTCTTTAGCCAAAAGGTGGCGGCGTACTGTACAAATATAAATGTAAATATTGCCAGAATGACTATTCCGAACTTTATAAGCATCGGCAAAACCTGATGCCTTGTTCTGACATAATTGTTGTTTACCAAGCTTGCCGTTATATTAAAAAGTATCAGCATAACACCTGATGACAGTACAAAAGGAATCTCAAGCAATTTATTTGCTTTAAGGTTTTGAAGAGCAAATTTTTTTGCCATTGAAAAACTCATGCTTTCTTACCTCTGCCAAGCATAAACTCCGCCTGACTTATTCTTTCCATAAAGTTATTTCGACTCTCATCCTCACCTCTGTAAATCTCATGGAAAACAACTCCGTCACGAATAAATAATACTCTCTTTGCATAGGCTGCAGCACGGAGCGAATGTGTTACAAGTAAAACCGTCTGTCCTTCTTCATTTATCTGATGAAATAAATTCAAAATCATCTCTGAAGATGTTGAGTCCAGTGCCCCTGTCGGTTCATCTGCCAAAAGCAGTGCAGGTTTTGTAATAATCGCTCTGGCAATGGCCACTCTCTGTTTTTGTCCACCCGATATTTCATAAGGGTATTTATCCAAAATTTCTCTTATACCAAGTCTGTCCTGTATCTCATCCAGTCTTTCTTTCATCAAATCCCTGTTTTCATCAGACAATACCAATGGCAGATAAATATTTTCTCTATTATTAAACTGATCCAAAAGATTAAAGTCCTGAAATACAAAACCCAATTCCTTTCTCCGAAATATCGATATATCACTTGTCTTTAATGTTCCGATATCATTACCGTTCAGTATTAAAGTACCTGAAGTGGCTTTATCCAATGTTGCAATAATATTTAGAAGCGTGGTTTTGCCTGCCCCAGACTCACCCATTATAGAAATAAATTCGCCCTCTTCCACAGAGAAGTTAACACCCTTTAATGCCTCGGTAGTGACATTCTTTGTCTTGTACAGCTTTTTTATATTCTTACATTCTAATATTGTCATTTCTTTCCTCCTTTATATTGCCTATTCTACATCAGCAAAAAATTTTGTGCATTTATCTAATATGACAATATAGCCTGTAATCTTACATATTTGTAAGATTGGATTTTGACTTGAATATAAATGAGAACTCACTGCCTGCATTAAGCTCAGATTTTACTTCTATTTCAATATTCAAAATCTCGGCTGTCTTTCCTACCATATAAAGTCCCAGACCGCTTGATTTTTCATTTATTCTGCCGTTAAATCCCGAATAACCCCTGTCAAAGATTTTTTTGATATCCTTTGAAGGAATTCCTATTCCGGTATCTTTTATACTTAACTTTGAAAGTTCTTTATCATAGACTATACTTATACTGCCATGCTTTGTGTATTTAAGTGCATTTGAAATAATCTGCTCCAACAGTATGGAAAGCCATTTTGCATCACTTACTACTCTTTCGCCGGTTTTTATATATTCAAGTTTTATTTTCTTTTCAATAAAGATAAGAGAATACTTCTTTATAACACTGTTTAATACCTCATCCAGATCCACTTCATATATATCCATATCCGTACTTCTGTCTTTCAGCTTTAAATAGTTCATAGCCATATTTGTGTATTCCTCTATATAAAACATCTGTTCTTTAAGCCTTTTGTCGGCTACAGCTTTATCCAAAATAAGATTGCAGACTGTAATAGGCGTTTTGATTTGATGTATCCATAGTAAAAAATACTCTTCCAAATCCTTTCTTTCATCAATTATCTTATTTCTGAGAGTATTATTTTCAATTTGAAGCCTTTCAATTTCCTCAGACATTTTTTCTCTCTTTACATAAGATATCCACTCTATAATAAGAAAAACAAACATGCAAAACAATATAAGCTCAAGACTTAAGATAAAATATTGCATATCAAGATTTGCAAATAAAAATACCCCTCCAAATATTAAACATACATATAGAAGGGTAATAAAAATACGATATTCATTTTTTAAAAAAGACCATAATCTGTTCATATCTACCTCACAAGATAATATCCCATACCTTTTTTAGTCTGTATAAATTTTTTATATCCGACATTATCAAGTTTCTTTCTAAGCCTTGTAATATTCACCGCCAAAGTATTGTCATCTATAAAATCATCACCCTGCCAACAGTGATCCATAATGTCCTCTCTTCTTACTATCTGTCCTTTCGCATTAAACAGTGCCTCAAGTATAAGAAGCTCGGTCTTTGTAAGGTCTATATCAAAGCTTTCACCACTAAGCTTTGCCCTTGAAGTATCCAGACTTATTCCTTCAAATGTCAATTTATCGACCTGCATTGTATATTCATAAGTCCTTCTTAAAATTGCCTGTATTTTTACTCTTGTCAGGTTGATATCAATAGGCTTTGTAATATAGTCATCCGCTCCGAATTGCATTGCGGATACCATATCCATCGAATTATTGTGAGAAGAGATGAAAATTATAGGTACATTTGAACTTTCTCTGATTTTCCGGGTCCAGTAAAATCCGTTGTAG
>CAKAQP010000168.1 GCA_916720285.1 uncultured Lachnoanaerobaculum sp.
GATATTATTCCTAAGGGTGTATTTAATGTTATCTCAGGTGCAGGAAGCAAATCAGGACAGTATATCCTCGATCACAACGGATTTAGAAAACTTGCCTTCACAGGTTCTACCGAGATAGGCTATTCAGTAGCAAAGGCGGCAGCTGAAAAACTTATACCGGCAACACTTGAGCTTGGTGGAAAATCAGCAAATATATTCTTTGACGACTGTGATCTTGACCTTGCTATTGACGGCGTTCAGCTTGGTATCCTCTTCAATCAGGGACAGGTTTGCTGTGCAGGATCAAGAGTTTTTGTACAGGAAGGTATCTATGATGAGTTTGTAAAGAGAGCTGTAGATCAGTTTAACAAGATCGTGGTAGGAAATCCTCTCGATATCAATACTCAAATGGGTTCACAGATAAATGAAGGTCAAGTAGCAAAGATTCAGGCATGTGTAGACAGAGCCGTAGCAGACGGTGCTACTATCGCATGTGGAGGTTCACGTTATACAGAGGGCGAGCTTGCAAAGGGATCATTCTATAAGCCTACACTTATAACAAATGTAACCAATGATTCTTATGCTGCACAGGAAGAAATATTCGGACCTGTAGCGGTTATCATAAAGTTTAAGACTGAAGATGAAGTAATCAAGTATGCAAATGAAAGCGTATACGGTCTTGGCGGCGGTGTTTGGACAAAGGATCTTAACCGTGCATTCCGTGTTTCAAGAAGTATCGAAACAGGTAGAGTTTGGGTAAATACCTATAATGCAATCCCTGCTGGTGCTCCGTTTGGAGGATATAAGACATCAGGTATCGGTAGAGAAACACATAAGGTAATCCTTGATCACTACACACAGATGAAGAATATACTTATTAAGCTTGACGAGAATCCAAGCGGATTCTATCCAAAGAAGTAAAATAAAAAAGTAATATAAAGAAAAACTCTCATTCCGGCAAAACCGGTTTGAGAGTTTTTTTGTGTTTTATACATGTATTACATTCGGATTTCTACCCTTATGTAAATTTTCATGCCTTAAGTAATTTCCGTATTTCATGTTTGTCACTTTCAACATTACGATAGGAAATATAATAGACTTTATACAATACAGTACTAAAAGAGTAAGAAACAACTCAGGTTTTATTCTAATAGTAAGTATTTTTGTAGTATACCCTATATACAACACACTTACATTCAAGGCCACATTAAATAATGTGGTAAGTACCGGAAAAACTATATCCACTTTGGTACGTGGCGAAAAGCACTTAACGGCAAATAATGACAGTACCGAAATATTCGTTATACATATAGGCTTGTAATCATGTCTGTATATTACCATGGTTTTTACATTATAAAACGAGCATTCATGTTGATATAAGCTAAATTCATTTATCCATGTATATGTAATATTTGATATATCCTCCCATGGAACTATCAAATCTATCTTTTTTAGATAAATTCCGTCCTTTGAGATGACACATTTTGTCACTACAAAGGAAAAGACAACAAACATTACAAACCATACAATATTAAGTATCGTACAAAGTTTTTTTGAATTAAATAAATGCCCTTCAAAATACATATCTTTGCCTTCACCTATAAAATAAATTACCATAGTTGCAAAGATAAATATAAACAATATCCACCTATAATATATGCTGTGAAATTTTATACCTTTTTTCATATCATACCTCATTTGTAGTCTTACAATGCATCCTTAGGACAACTCCTGACACATTCCATACATAGAATACACTCTGTGCCATTTTTTCTTTTTCTTGAATTGTCCGTCATATCAACATCCATAGGGCATACCTGTTTACATTTATTACATGAAATGCATTTGCCTGTATCACATTTTATTCTTACCAAAGAGAAATAACTCATAGGCTTTAGAAAAACTGTTATCGGGCAGATATATTTGCAAAATGCTCTGTTATCTTCAAATATATAGGCAAGTGCTATACCTACTATATAATAGACTAAATTACCTATTATAAATGATACGAACATAATTCTATCAAGATGCTTTACCTTTGCAATAAAGAGTGTTACAACAAAACCTAATGAAAGTAAAAACACTATATATCTTATCCATTCAATATTTTTTCTTTCATGCTTATGAATCTTATATGGCAAAAAATCCAGTATCATTGCCGTCCAACATGCATATCCACACCATCCTCTTCCAAATATGATTGGCCCAAATATCTTTGCCACCGCATAATGAATAGTTGCAGCCTCAAAAACTCCTGTAAAAAGATAGTACCAAAAACCTTCTATTTGCATATTTTCATTCTTTATGATTCCCAAATATATAAGTATATAAAGCCCTACAAGTAATTGTACAACTCTTCTTGCATACTTATATTCTTTTATAAACAAAAAAATACCAAATGATATTGATATGCCAATATAACTGAAATTAAAAAAATAAAACAAATTATCCAATGTCAACCAAAGCACGACAGCAATTGTTTCAAATATAGAAAACATCAGTATAGGCAGTAAGTACTTCTTCAAATTATCATGTCCTCGATTCATTATATATCTTCCTAAAGTTCATAAATGCTTTGTTTTTATTTATAGTATATGTTAAAATTATATCACAAGGAGGGACGAAATGAAAGTAATATTGAGTAGAAAGGGAATGGATAGCGAATCCGGAAGAATGGCAAGCCCGATACTTCCTGACGGTACTTTACTATCACTCCCTATACCCGATCGAAAAAGCAAGAAAAAATACGAAGATATACAGTATAAAGGACAAAACTATAAAGATATTATAACTCAGCTTCATCCGGATTTTGATTTTGAAAGTTATCCTACCTGTCATTTAGATCCTGATATATATGAAGGTATTGATGATAGACCAAGTGACTGGGTTCCGGCGTTTGGACAATGGGGAGTGCCGGCAACACATCTTGACAAATCCGGTGTGGGTGTAGGTGATCTGTTTCTTTTTTATGGAATGTTTAGAGAAACTGAAATGCAAAACGGAAAACTCTCATATATAAAGGGAGCGCCTATTCGTCATATAATCTACGGATACTTGGAAATCGGTGAAGTTATAAAGGATGATCAAAAAATTGCCGAAAAATACAATTGGCATCCGCACAGTATAGCACCTTTTTATACCAACAACCGTATATATATTTCAAAGAAATGCTCTACCTTTCATTATGATGATGCACTGGTACTTACACAAAAAGACCAGCCAAGCAGAAGTGTGTGGCAATTGCCTTCATTCTTTGCAGGGAAAGGTATATCTATCTCCTGGCAGGGACATACCCACCCTATTATTAAAGGTGACTCATGTATATTAAAAACCGCATCACGTGGACAGGAGTTTGTTATAACAACAGATACAAAAGAACAGGAAGAAAATCTTTCTGACTGGGTAAAAGAAATTATAAGCCATAAGTAATGTTTGAACTTGATCTAAGCCGGATTTTTTGCCGGCTTTTTTATATTTGCTCTAAATATATTCTTATTTATTCATTATATCGAACAATGCCATTCACATATTGAAAAATCAAATCACTAAATAGATTGAGGATTTACCCTATTTTTTATATAATTTACATATATGTTTTACTGAAATAGTGATATTTTAAAAATTAGGAGGATTTCATTATGTTACGACTACCGGATAACTTCGAGTCATTTACAGAAGCCAGAAAAGCCGGCTTTATAAAAATGAAGGAGCACAAAGACAATGGCGGAAAGATTGTCGGAACTTATTGCTCATTTGTTCCTACAGAACTGATTATAGCTGCCGGTGCCATACCTGTGTCACTTTGTGCAACCAGTGAAGAACCGATTAGTGCCGCAGAGGCACATTTACCTTCAAATCTTTGTCCTTTAATAAAGGCAAGTTACGGTTTTGCTCTTACCGATACCTGCCCATATTTTTATTTCTCAGATTTCATAGTAGGTGAAACCACCTGTGACGGTAAAAAGAAAATGTTTGAGCTGATGAATGATTTGAAGGAAACCTATGTTATGCAGCTACCTTCTTCAAGAGATGAAGTGGCTCTTGATATGTGGGAGAAGGAAATACATAAGTTTTGGAAAAAACTTGAGGACTTTTATGGTGTAACCATTACCGAAGAAGATGTTAAAAAGGCAATACTACTAAAGAATGCCGAAAGAGATCTTGTGCTTGAATACCTTGAGCTTGGAAAGCTAAATCCATCTCCTATCTCAGGCTATGAAATCGGCACAAAGCTTGATACACTTAGTTTTATACCAAGTATGGAAGAGCGTTGTAAGCAGATAAGGCAAAGAATTGATGAAGTAAAGGCTGATTGGGAAGCCACTTATAAGGGTAAGGTCGCAAGAAAGCCAAGAATCTTGATAACAGGATGTCCAAACGGTGGTGTAAGGGATAAGACTATTAAAGTATTGGAAGAGCTTGGTGCTGACGTAGTTGCATTTGATAATTGCAGTACAAACAGAGAAAAGATAGAAAAAGTAGATACTACTCTACCTGTTGCAAGAGCACTTGCAAAAAAATATCTCAATATTAATTGCTCCGTAATGAGTCCTAATGACAGCAGACTTGGCTTTATAACAGATATGATAGATGAATATCAGGTGGATGGAGTAGTTGAAATAATACTTCAGGCCTGCCATACATTCTCTATAGAATCATATAATGTGAAAAAAGCTGTAGTTGCCAAGGGCGTGCCTTATCTGAAGATAGAAACAGATTATTCAAAGGCTGATGTCGGACAGATCAATACAAGACTTGAGGCATTCCTTGAAACTGTAGCTGTATAATGAGAGGAATAATTTAAGTAATGGATAAACAATATTATGTCGGCATAGACATAGGTTCTACAGCCTCAAAGGTTGTAGTACTTGATGATGAAAAACTTGTCAGTTCTTTTTGCATACCCACAGGTTGGAACAGTAAGGAAACTGCTAAGAATATAATGCAAAGGCTTACAGATGAAGGCTTTTCTGAAAATATGAGCTGTGCCGCAACAGGTTATGGACGAATCTGTGTGGACTATGCTGATAAGGTAATTACTGAAATAACCTGTCATGCCAAAGGTGCCTATTCACTGTTTAGAGTTGACGGAACCGTAATAGATATAGGCGGTCAGGATACAAAGATAATCAGCCTTGAAAACGGTATGGTACGAGACTTCCTAATGAATGATAAATGCGCTGCAGGCACAGGTAAATTTATCGAAGTCATGGCAAACAGACTTGGTACCGACTTTGAAGAGCTTTACGCTCTCGCA